>JANJTG010000202.1 GCA_024711265.1 Bdellovibrio sp.
GATCGGCCCGCAAATCTTCGTCGCGGAAACAGCGAGCCAATTGGAAATAGCGATCATAACCTGAAATCATCAAAAGCTGCTTCAAAGTTTGCGGTGATTGCGGCAAGGCATAGAAATGGCCCGGATTCACACGCGAAGGTACTAAATAATCACGAGCCCCTTCAGGAGTGGATTTGTACAAAATGGGAGTTTCCACTTCGATGAATCCATTCTCTGACAAGAAACGACGAACCAATTGAGCCACCTTATGGCGTGTCATCAAATGATGGGTCAGACGTGGAGAGCGAAGATCCAAGTAGCGATACTTCAAACGCAAAGACTCATTCACATTTTGATCGTCCACCTGGAAAGGGGGCACTGCGGACTCATTTAAAATCTCGCAACGAGTGGCTTCGATTTCGATCTCACCTGTCTTGATCTTGACGTTCTTCATCCCATCCGGACGAGCCCGTACGATCCCTTCCACCGCAAGGACAAATTCACCACGCAAGTTTTTGGCTGAAGAGGTCTCGGCTTTATTTGGGTCCAATACGACTTGAACGATTCCTTCACGGTCGCGAAGATCGATAAATACAAGACTTCCGTGATCGCGGCGGACATCCACCCATCCCATCACGACAACCTTTTGGCCGGCTTGCGAAAGACCTAGACTTCCGCAATAATTTGTTCTTTTCAGCTCTTTTACAAACTTCATGGACGATACCTTTTTTTGAAGGGAAACTTCAGAATAAAAACTAGATCCAGACTTGCATATTGTCTGCAGGCAGTCAAAAAGCATCTTATTATCCCTCCCAAAATCAAGTCTTATAAGACGTCGATTTCTAAGGGCTTTGTTTTTGAATCCGTCCAACGATATACTCAGAATCTGAACAGCACAAAGAAGGACATTGCAATGCCAAAATTCACGATCGATCACCAAAGCAGCCACGCGCCCGAAGAAGCCTATCGTAAAATTAAAGAATTCCTTTCAAATGATCAGGATATTCGACGCTTTGACCCAAAGCTTCAATGCCTCTTCAACGATGGCTCCAAGAGCGCAGCCCTGATGGGGGCTCAGTTTAAGGCCGATATGGCCGTGGCGGCCGCTGGCGCAGGAAGTAAAGTCTCTGTCACGGTTGATCTGCCGTTGATGCTGACTCCGTTCAAAGGTAAAGTCCAAGAAACTTTGCAAAGAAAGCTGGCGAAGTATTTGGGCTAAAAAAGTCTTATGGCAAAAATGAAGGCAAAAACCTCTACCACACCCCAAAAAGGGAAAACGACGAAGAAAGTTGCCAAAAAGGCAACTTCTAAAAAAGTCGCGTCTTCTTCCAAAAGGAAAGTGGAACCCAAAAGTGTTGTTGCCGAACTCGTCGAGGATCAATCCCAGGAGGATCTAAGCCTAAATCCCTCCGACGAAGCAGAAAAAGCTTACGCCGTCCCTTCAGGTGATCTTGATATTGAAGAGCCTCTTGAGAATTCCAAGGCGCTGGCCGTTAGCGAACCTACTAAGGCGATCACCTCTGCAGACCCTTTGGTTATGTACCTTAACGAAATTCGTCGTTATAAGGTTTTGAGCAAAGAAGAAGAAACGGCCCTGGCAAAAAAGTACTTTGAATCTAAAGACCCTGAGGCGGCTCAAGCCTTGGTGAAAGCCAATCTTCGTTTTGTCGTCAAAGTTGCCGCCGAGTATTCTAAGTTCGGCGCCAAGATGATTGACCTTATTCAAGAAGGCAACGTAGGGTTGATGCACGCCGTGCGAGAGTTTAATCCGTACAAAGGAGCCCGCCTGATCACCTATGCAGTGTGGTGGATTCGCGGATACATTCAAGAATTTTTAATGCGTCAATATTCGATGGTGCGCATAGGAACTACTCAAAACCAAAGACGCCTCTTTTATCAGCTGCAAAAAGAGAAAGAAGCGTTGGATGCCATGGGAATTGAGCCTAATGCAGCATTAATCAGCAGTCGGTTGGGAATCCCAGAGGATGAAGTTCGAGATATGGCGATGCGCATGTCCGGTCGTGATGTCAGCTTGGATCGCCCGGTTGATGAGGATTCGGGAACCAGTCTTGGAGACCTGCAAAAGAATGCCAGCGATCAACCTTTGGATGAAGTTCTTGCCAGGGAAGAACAACTGGAAATCCTCAAGAAAAAAATTGAAGAGATCCGCCCGGAACTTTCAGACCGTGAAAAGATCATTTTAGATGAACGTATTTTGAATGATGATCCTCTGACCCTTCAAGAAATCGGTGAGAAATACGGGATTACTCGAGAAGCTGTCCGTCAGATGGAGGCTCGACTGATGAAGAAAATTAAAGCGAAAATGGAAGAGGATCTCTCCGAATAGTCCATCGCAAAAAACAAAGGCTCTGATCTTCATCAAAGCCCTTTTAAATTACTCAAATTTTTTTGCCCTGTCTTACGCGATCTCCAGTTCTCCGGCACCAATCGTTGCAGCTAGCTTTGCGCGCAAACGAGTTACAGCCTGAGCGTGCAACTGAGACACACGAGATTCCGTCACCCGTAGAACTTGTCCGATCTCTTTCAAATTTAGATCTTCATAGTAATAAAGGGAAAGAACCAGTCTTTGCCTTTCAGGAAGCTCTTCAATCGCCTGAGCCACAACTTCTTTGATATTTTTAACATTCAATTGGTTGAACGGGCTGTTCGTGCGAGAACCTTCTAAGATATCCATGATGGATTTTTTATCGGTATTGCTGAACGTAGTCGCCTGATCAATCGGCAAAAGACTGACCGGGCGAACTTGATTCACAAGATCATGAAATTCATCAATCGATACATTCAAACACTTAGCAACTTCTTCGTCCGTTGGAGCACGGCCCAAATCAGCCTCTAATTGCACCATTGTTTTATCGAGAAGTTTCGCTTTATCACGGATCGAACGAGGCACCCAGTCCTGAGCACGAAGTTCATCCAGGATGGCACCGCGAATACGGAATTCTGCGTACGTTTTAAACTTATTATCACGAGTGGAGTCGTACTTCTCAATCGCATCCATTAAACCGATGACACCGGCTGAGATCAAGTCATCCAATTCAATATTGGAGGGAAGACGAACCGCAATCTTCTGCGCAATGAATTTGATCAGTGGCGCGTACTCTTTAATGAGATCATCTTTTTGATTAGCAGCAAGCTTACGTGGCTCTTCTTTATACTTCTTCAACAATGCCGCATTTTTCCCCATGTTTTTCCCTCTTGAAGTCTATGTTATCAAACAGGCTCTTGAGCTGAAAGTCCAATTCTCTCAGATTTTATCATGCAAACCCAACGACCTGATCCCAGAACATCTGCATTCCACCTGTGCTTTCAATCTGTTTGGCAGACTTTTCAATCTGATTACAAATCTGACGAATCGCCTTGGTAGACTCAGCGCCTACATCGTGTCTCACGATGAGACGCTGCATTTGATTTGCTTTACGCAAAACCACGTCATTGGGAATGGAACCCCAGTAGTCCAGACCTATGTATAGAAACTTGTTTACCACATCATTGAATCGTTGATAGAGACCCAAACCTTCTTGTTCATCACGCACTTGATTGCAGATGATCGAGAAGTGATTCACCTTGTAGTTTTTATTCAAAACTTTGATCAAAGCGTAAGCATCCGCAAAACTTGCGGGGTCGGGCGTTATAACCACGGAAACAGTTTGAGCCGCTGAATTTAAAAAGAGAACGTTTTCAGCAATCCCCGGTGCGGTATCGATAAGCAGATAATCAAATCCCAAAGGCAAAGAGCTAACCGCCTCCACCATGGCACGCCTTTCAAAGTGGTTCATATGATTGAACTCAACCACTCCACTGCCACCAGGAATAAGAAAAACATCTTTAGATACTTCCACCAAAATATCTTTCATCTCTTTGCGACCCGCCAAAATATCATGAATATTCCCGTTGGTCTTCACACCAAAAAGAATATCCACGTTGGCCATTCCAAGATCTCCATCAAGAATGAGAACTTTCTTGCCCTTTTGAGCCAGAGTCAGCGCGAGGTTCGCAACCACCGTTGTTTTACCCACACCGCCCTTGCCAGAAGTGATGCTGATGGTTCTGGTGCGATACATATCAAAGGAATTCATGTTTCTCATACAGCTTCAGAATCCTGTTGTTTGAATTTTGTAATCTTAAAAATTAAATCCAAAAGACGTTCTTTAGTCGCAAACTCAAAGTCTTCAGGCACCCTAGGGCCAATTCCAAAAGAATGTAAAGGAACGTCAAAACGCTTCATAAAGTTGTAGATAGTTCCATGCTGAGTGGATTCATCTAAAGAGCTAAAGACCACGTCTTTATAACCCAGTACGGAGTAGCGACGTCCCAACTCTGTTGCATCCCCATCCTTGGCATTAGTGGAAAGAACCAAGTGAATATTGGGGTTCAATGCCGCCGGAGGCAAAAGACTCTTGAGCATCTGAATTTCTTCGTTGCTCTTAAGACTCAAACCTGTGTAATCGACAAGAACACAATCCACGTTGGCAAGATAACGCATCAAATTTGTCCAGTCGTTCTGCGATCGAATCACCGAAAATGGTACGTTCAAAATTTGCGCATAAATCTTCATCTGATCCGCAGCGCCTACCTTGAAAGTGTCTGTCGTGAAAAGGGCGATCTTTTTCCCCTCACGAACAACCATCTGACTGGCCATTTTAATCAAGGCTGACGTCTTACCACTTCCCGCCGGGCCCACAAAGCAGTGTATCTTGCCTTGAGTGGGATTGTTGGACACCTTCGTAGAATCCAAAACATAGCGAGCCACCCAAGCTTCAACCAAAGAACGATTTTTCAATTTCAAAGCGGGAAGAGTTTCCTGTGCCGTGGTTAGGATTTCTGCCGCGATCTCAGGAGCCATACCTGCGCTAGTCAGCTTTTCAAAGACAAAACTAAGATCATAAGAAATTCCATAATCCGCACCAGGATGTGTTCCTACAAAACTTTGCGGCATTTGCTGGAATTGAGAAATCACCTGCTTCAAGTTGGCGATTTCATTTTTTAAAGCGATGACCTCAGGGCTTTCCGTCGGAGGACCCGCCTTGACGATCGGTGCCGCTTTCTTTGGAGCTGATCTTGCAAATGTCTCTTCTTGTTCCTGGAATGCATTCAAAGCCCTTTGTGCCGCAGAGCGAACTCTTTCATCCGCGACCTGCTTTTGACGGGAGATCTCAGCTTCATCTTCAATATCGATATAACGACGCTGCGTAATGGGCGCTGGGGCCTGCGTCTTTTGCACATGCTTTTCCACCATCTTGTGGATCAACTCTTTTTGCTGACGAGCCGGGCTTCTTAAGAATTTCTCTCGATCTTGCTCACGCAATCTGGATTCCGCGAACTTCTTCTTCTGCAAAGTCTCTTCAGAAACGGCCGCCGTGATTTCGACGCTTCCTTCTCCGACAAGTCCGAAACTCTTGTTGTTGTCGCGAGCAGAAAGGATGATGGCATCGGGCCCCAATTGGGTCTTTACCATTTCCAAGGCTTCTTTCATGGTACGTGCTTCAAATTTCTTAACCTGCATGGCTCATCTCCACGAGTGCAACCGATTGAACATCTGCGTCTGACGTCAACTCGTTGTGCGAAAGCACCACAAGCTGAGGAATAAATCGGGACGTAAGTTTATATAAATGACGGCGTGAGGTCGGGCTGGTCAGTAAAATTGGCTGACTGGCCACTTCCGGATGATTCTCTACGGTTCGCGCAATTTCGTTGATCAGACGATGGGCCGTCGTCGGATCCATCACCAATTGCACCCCTTGCTCTGTCTGCAGCAAGGAGTTCGCAATCATTTCTTCAATCACTGGGTGAAGTGTCATGACCGGAATATTACCTTGTTCAGTGGTATACTTAGCGGTAATTCCCCGAGCCAAACCGCGACGAACTTGTTCGGTAAGAACTTCGATATCCTTATTGCGAGGAGCTTCATCCGCCAAAGTCTCAAAGATAGTGAGAAGATCACGTATTGAAACTTGTTCTTTCAACAAGCTTTGCAACACGCGCACCACAGATCCCAGCGGCAATAAATCCGGAATAAGTTCTTCCACCACTTTGGGATGAGACTTCTTGAAGTTCTCAATAAGAGTTGAAGCCTCTTGACGACCCAACAACTCATGAGCGTGTGAACGAATGATCTCGGTAAGATGAGTCGCCATGACAGTCGGAAGATCCACCACCGTGTAACCCGCGATTTCCGCATCTTCTTTACGAGCAGGCGAAATCCAAAGTGCATCCAAACCAAAAGCAGGTTCTTTGGTCGCAATCCCCTCAATACGTTCCGCCACATTGCCGGGATCCATGGCGAGCATCGCCTCAGGACGAAGAACTCCACCGCCCACTCGATTTCCTTTAATAAGAACGCGATATTCTCCGGGCGCCAACTGCAAGTTATCCCGGATATGAATGCTTGGAACGACAATACCCAAATCCAAGGCAAACTGTTTTCGAATGCTGACAATACGCTCTAACAAGTCACCGCTTTGATCCGACTCTACGATATTGATAAGGCCGTAACCCACCTCAAGTTCAACCATGTCCAACGGCAACATCGTTTCGATGTTCTCTTTTTTTGGCACATTGAGACTTGCTTCGGATTCTTTTTTCTCGGCTTCGGCTTTTTCAGCACGTGCTTTGTTGATAACCCAAGCTGTGCCACACAAAAGGCTTCCCATCAAAAGAAACGGAAGCGTCGGAAGACCCGGGACCAGCCCCAGCATAATCAAAACACCGCCGGAGATCATCACGGCGCGTGGTTTAACAAAAAGTTGTCCCGTTACTTCCTGTCCCACATCTTTATCAGAATTCGACGTACGGGTGACAATGATACCGGCCGCGGTTGAAATGACAAGAGCGGGAATTTGAGCAAGCAAACCGTCACCAATCGTCAACATGGTGTAAAATTTCGCCGCTGTTCCGACATCAAGGCCCTTTTGAATGACCCCAATCGCCAAACCGCCCAGAATATTAATCATGGTAATGATGATACCGGCAATGGCATCACCACGAACGAACTTCGACGCACCATCCATGGCTCCATAAAAGTCCGCTTCGCCTTCAATTTGCTTACGGCGTTTACGAGCTTCCGCTTCCGTGATGTGCCCCGAGTTCAATTCTGCATCAATGGACATCTGCTTACCAGGCATCGCATCCAAAGTGAAACGGGCTGCGACTTCTGCCACACGGCCCGAACCTTTGGTGATAACCATGAAGTTAATGACCATCAAGATAATGAACATCACAAAACCGATAACGTAGTTACCACCGACAACGAAATTTGCAAATGAAGCGATCACGTCACCGGCCGCTTTTTCACCTTCATGACCGTGAGTCAAAATCAAACGCGTTGTCGCCACGTTCAAACCCAAACGGAACAAGGTCGTCATCAAAAGCAACGCCGGGAACGATGTGAAATCAAGCGCACGATCCGTGTAAATACTCACTAATAGAATCAAAACGCTGATCGCCAGCGAGAATGTCAAAGAAATATCGAGCATAAACGGAGGCAACGGGATGATCATCACCGCCAAAATTGTTAGCAATCCGAATGCAATCACGAGATCTGTATTCTTTGTGAACTTTTCGAATCTCTTTAAGAATTGAAATACCTGATCCATTATCTCTTCTTCCTACGCAAACGATAAACATACGACAACACCTCTGCCACAGCGACAAAGAGTTCCCGAGGAATAACTTGACCAATTTTCATTGTTTTAAAGATTGTGCGCGCCAACGGTTTATTTTCCACAATAGGAATATTGTGCTGGCGACCGATCTCTTTAATCTTCTCTGCCACGTGATCCGCACCCATGGCGATCAACTGAGGAGCCGGAAGATTATCAGTGTATTTCAAGACAACAGCGATGTGTGTGGGGTTGGTAATAATCACATCCGCCTTAGGAACCTCTGCCATCATCCGCTTACTCGCCATCTCCCTTTGGATACGACGAATGCGTGATTTGATCATGGGATCACCCTCACGCTGCTTGTGTTCCTCTTTGACCTCTTGTTTGGTCATCATCATCTTTTTTTCAAGATCCCAGCGCTGATAAAAGTAGTCAGCAGCGGCAATAACAAACATGACCGCTCCAACACCGCCCAGAAGCTTCACCACTACAGTTCCCAGATACACGATAATTTGCTCTATCGAAAAGGTGATCATGTAAGGAACTTGTTTAACTTCCCCGCGCAGCAAGAAATAGAGAACAAGTCCAATGGCGCCCATTTTCAAAAGTGATTTGATGGCTTCGACCACCGCCCGTAAGCTGAAGACGCGCTTAAAGCCCTCGGCAGGATTGATCTTCTCAAAATTTGGTTCTAAAGCATCTTCCACTTGCAAGAATCCTACTTGCATTAAGGACGAGGCCGCTCCAAGAATCCCCGCGATCCCCATGACAGGAGCAATTAGAATAAGAGCTTTTTCTGCGCAGAACCGAAGAGCTTCAGTGAAGTTCCCTTCGCGCACGAGCACCACCATATCCTGTCCAAAGGAGTATTGAAAAACTTCATAGATGTTCTTGAAGAAGAAGCGACCCAAAGCATACACGCCTCCAGCTGCCGCCAATAACAATATTGCCGACCCGAGTTCTTTTGTATGTGCAACGTTCCCTTTTTTGCGAAACTCTTCCCGTCTCGCGTCCGTTGCCTGTTCGGTCTTTTCGCCGTTTTCCTCAGCCATTTAGTTCCTTCCTAGAACTTAAAAGCAACCTTCCCCAACATTGTCAGGGTGCAGACCTATCTATAAGTGTTTCATCACCGCAAACAGTTTGGTAGCAGTGATTTCAACTAGACCATTCATTTCCAGCACCAGGAGCGGGAGACAGAGGAAAACCACTGTCATTCCCAACATAATTGTGACTGGCATACTCGTCACCAGGACGTTGATCTGGGGCACGGCTCTTCCCAAAATCCCCATCGCCAGATTTACTAATAAAATCGCCGCAAGAACGGGCGCACACATTTTTATAGCCATGACCATCACACTTTGACCATAGACGGCCATCTCAGCGAAAGGGCCCACATTCAAAGCCAAGGAACTGACGGGCACAAGCTCATAGCTTTGCGCAATTGCACTGAGGAGCATGTGGTGCCCATTGATCGCCAAGAAGACCAAGGTTCCAATTGTCGAATAGAACTGATCAATCGTATTTCCGTGGCTTCCCAACATCGGATTGTACATCTGAGAAGCACTCAGTCCGACAGAGATGGACACCAAATCCCCTGTCATTGTGACTACGAAGAAGAACAGGCGGGTTAAAAATCCCAACGACAATCCTACAATCAACTCCCGCACAGCTAAACCAATGATTTCATTCGAGATTAACTGGTAATCTACGCTGCCAACTTTCACTACGGGAAACAACACAACGCTAAGAACCAGAGACAATAAAACCTTTACAGGGGTGTTGATTGTCGGGGATCCAAAAACAGCGGAGGACACGACAAAGGCGATCATGCGCAGAAAAATCAGCGCAAAAAGAAGAATCTGAGCCTCAGTCATCGAACTCCAATTAATCACGATTCTATTCCCTCACCATCACCGCAATGTTTTCAAAAAGATTCACGGTATAAGTGCTCATCACATCCATCATCCACGGGCCTGCGAGCACAAAAACCAAGGCCACCACGATCATCTTAGGAATGAACGTGAGTGTCGCCTCATTGATTTGGGTCAAAGCTTGAAAAATACTAACGGCCAAACCCACCACCAAGGTGCTTACCAAGAGAGGGGCCGCCAGCATCGCCGTGGTTCTTAAAGCATCTTGTCCAAGTCGAATTACTAATTCTTCTGTCATCTTTCACCTCACCCGAAACTCTTGACCATAGAACCGATGAGAAGACCCCATCCATCCACCAAGACAAAGAGCATGATCTTAAAGGGTAACGAAATTACTACAGGGGGAAGCATCATCATACCCATCGCCATCAAAACACTGGCCGCGACAATATCGATCACCAGGAAAGGCAGGAAGATAATAAAGCCTATTTGAAAAGCGGTTTTAAGTTCAGACACCACAAAGGCCGGAACTAAAACCATCGTGGGCACATCGGCGCGCGTTTTAGGTTTATCTACTTTTGAGAGTTTAATAAATAGCGCTAAATCAGAGTCGCGAGTCTGACTGAACATGAATTTACGAAGTGGAGCCAACGTATTTTCAACCGCGGCGTCCTGGGAAATTTTTCCCGCCATATAGGGTTGAATCCCATTCTTATTCATTTCATTAAAGGCAGGCTGCATGACAAAGAAAGTGAGGAATAACGCCAGCCCCACCAACAATTGATTGGGTGGCATTTGTTGCACACCCATGGCCTGCCTTAAGAACGAGAACACAATAATAATCCGAGTAAAACCCGTCATCATGATCAGGATCGCCGGCGCTAACGTCAACACGGTCATGATCAAGATCAACTTCACGGCATTCACCACTTCATTGGGATTGTCCGTGGTCTTAAATCCAAGATTCACTGTGGGCAGAGTCACCTGCGCAAAAGCACTGGAACTTATAAAAAGTATCAGAGGCAATAAAAGAAGACTCCCCAGAGTCCAGTATGTCTTTCTCACTGAAGAGACCTCATCCCTTTAAGTCGTTTAGAAACAATGTCTTTGATGCCACTGATGGCAAATTCTTCGTCAGAATCCAATTCGCGAGTCGTTTTCTTGCGCGGAGTCGGCGTTTCGTCTTCGTCGTTCCCAGAAAATTCCGCTTTGGTTCCTAAACCGCCGAGAACTTTTCCGAAATTTTGTGGCGCCTCTTCGGGCACTTCGTCGTCAAGAAGAGACAACGCTTTGATCATGGTGATGTTATGGTCCGTCACACCAATCAAAATCGACTCTCCAGCCACACGGACAATGGCCAAACTCTTTTTTGGTCCCAAATAATGCTGCTGAAGCACTTTGATTTGAGTTTGATGTTTGGACGCTTTCGGAATGGAATACTTACGAAGGAAGAAGTAAGCTCCTGTTCCCACAAGACCCAAAATCGACAAGGTGAAAAGAATACGGAAAACACCACTGCCTTCACTGGCCGCTTTCTTATTCGCATCTAGATTCAAGGGAATCTCGGACTCTTTGCGAGTATCCGCTTTGCTTTTCTCAGCCACGACTCCTTCAGTTTTGGCCGCCGGGGCCTCTTCCGCGACAACACTTTCTGTGTTCGCGGAAGGAGTGACCGCCATTTCCTCCGCCGCCTGGGCAGAGACAGAAACCACAAAGATGAGAGAAAGCAACCAACGCATCTTAAACCTCTTATCTGAGCTGTTCTACGCGCTCAGCGGGAGAAATAATATCTGTCAAACGCACACCGAACTTCTCATTGACCACGACGGCTTCACCGCGAGCGATCAACTTGTCATTCACGTAGACTTCCATGGGCTCACCAGCCAACTTATTAAGTTCAATCACACTGCCTTGAGTGAGATTCAAAAGCTCGCTCACAGGCATTTTCGTGCGGCCCAGCTCCACAGAAACTTTCAGTGGGATATCCAAAATTAAATTCAAATTTCTGTCATGATGACTTGGCGCCTCTGCAGCTTTTTTATTTCCTTCCGCAACCATCCCCGCCGCTTCCGCCACGAGTTGATCTGCCAAGTTATCCAAATTATCGTCGCTCATTCATCCCCCTACTTTTGCACCGGTCGAGTCACTTGGACCGCCACAGTTCCATGATGTATTCCGTAATAACCTTTAAATTTCTTAACACCCTCGACATTGACGTCAAATTCCCCGGAGGCGTCTTGATCCAACGGAATCACGTCACCTACTTTGAGATTCATCATGTCTTTGAGCTTTATCTCGGTCTCGCCCAGATTCACTTTGATTTCCATATCTGTTTCAAGAAGTTGTTCTTGAATAATGGAAGTCCAAAGTTTTTTATCCGTCTGATCGGATTCCACTTGGAAACCCGTTGAAAGTTTTTGTTTGATCGGTTCGATGGTTGCATAAGGAATTACGATGGAAATCGTACCCGTCGCATTTTCAAGTTCCACGTCAAATGTCGACGCAATAACCACATCTGTCGGAGGAACAATCCCCACGAACTGAGGATTCACTTCCGTACGGACAAAAGAACATCCGATTTTTTCAATAGAAGCCCAAGCCATTTCCAAATCATTGATGGCAAGCCCCACAACCTTTTGTACAATCGAAAGTTCAATCGGTGTAAAGTCTTTCCCGTCAATCTTGGTATAAGGACGATCCGCTCCACCAAAGAAGCTATCTACCAAGGCATAGGCTAATTTACTTTCAATGACGAACAATGCAGACCCGCGCAAGTTCCCGAAACGCAGCACGCTCATGCACGTAGGCATTGGCAATGTATTGATGAACTCTCCAAACTTCAAAAATTCAGTCGAGGTCAAGGTGATCGAGGCAATTTTACGAAGTGCCGAAGACAAAGAAACACGGAAAGCTCGCATGAACTTCTCGTAGATAACTTCTAACTGAGGAAGACGTCCACGGATGATTCTATCCTGACTGGTCAGATCGTAAGAAACGATCTTACGCTCGTCCACCTTGCCGACAGAGGCTGCCGCCTCAGGCTTGCTTGTCTCCGACGTTGCCACGTCCCCATCAGAGACCGCGGCTAACAGAGCATCCACTTCACTTTGCGAAAGAACCTGATTCATAGTCCTACCTTAGTTATAGATAAACTCTGTGAAGAACACGTTCGAGATCTTTCCCTGAACCAGGAAAGAGTTGATCGTGTCCTTGATTTCGTTTCTTAAACTGTCTTTACCTTCACGGGATGAAACATCCGCGTAGGTCTTGGAAGAAAGAATAATAATAATGATGTCGCGAATTTGGGCCTTGCGCTTTTCAATCTCTTCAAGAACATGGTCCCCTTTAACTTCCAGCTCCATGTTGACTTTCGCAACCTGACGGCCTTTAGAGCCCGCCAAATTCACAATAAAGGTCTCAAGAGGGACCACTTTTCCGACAACTTCTTTTTCTTCGGTCGCCTCTTTATGTTGTGCTTCCGCTTCGCCTTTAATGACATGCTCAATTTTGGGTTCTGCTGCATCTTTTTTGCGTCCCTGATAGAGCATAAAGCCCACGCCGGCCACGACGAGCATATTAATGACCGCCAACGCAATTAAAAGAATAGGCTTTTGTCCAGATCCCCCGCTCGGAGCTGATGACACTTCCGCTGCTGCCGCTTTTTCTTCAGCCACTTCATCCTCCATGATGAACGACCACAGAGTGGTCCTTACAAGATTGAAAGCAACTCGGATGCCAACACGACTCTGGTCCTGCCGATTAAACTGCGATCCAACATATTTGATTTCAGGCAAATTTTGCCTGTGGGGAAAATGTTTCCTGGGTAAAACTTCTCTGACAGGAGTCAAAGTTTTGGCACGAAGATTTGACTCTCCCCCCAAAGAGGCGCCTCCTAAAGAGGCAGATCCACAACTCAAAATGGAGGTCTTTATGGATAAGGATATGATCCAAGGAAAGCTCACTGAACTCTCAGGGGCTCTTAAACAGAATTTCGGTAATCTAAACTTAAGCAACGACGAGCTTAAAAAAGCGATGACCAGTCCGGACGAGTTTGTCTCTTTGGTTTCCCAAAAAACCGGCCTCCCCAAGGAGGAGACGAGCAAAAAGGTTCATCAGGTCATGGACTCGCTCCATATTGATGACGAAATGGCCAAAAGCTTTATGGCTAAAATTGGAGATAAAGTCGAAAGTAAGTTTGAACAGATTAAAAGTAAGTTTAGTCACTGACATAAAAAAAGGGGGGCTCAGTGCCCCCTTCCGTCTTCTGACTAGTCTCTAGACAGCTCCCACCACAATTTCTACTCCCTCGAAGATTATAAGAGTTTTGAGAGAGCTCTCGCTCGGCGCGACTCTTGCTCAGAGAGGTAAAAACCTCGAACGGGAGCCTTGAATGAAATCAAAACTGTTTCTCTCTTTCCTTGCCACGGCCACTTTGGGAGCCTTCACTCAAAATGCCATGGCAGACTCAAAAGCCAAAGTCTTTAAAACCTTCGATGGTGCCGCCGTCCATTGCAGTAGATCCATCAAATCAACACCTCTTGCTGGCTCAAAGAATATTATGGTGGAACTTGTGGGAGAAAAACCTTCTGTGTTGAATCACGAAGCCTCTCTTAAAGTGACACTAGTTAAATGTAATGGAAGTCAATGGACTCTTGATCAGAACCCCTCCCTTGAAACTTACATCATGGAAAATGGCATAAAAGTCGAAGTCCGATATTCTGATTTCGAAGTGCTTCTTGTAAGTAAAGACTTTAAAGTTCTCTCTCAGCAGTCTTTAACAAGCCTGGGTGCTGCCGGAGTTGAACAGATTTCCTCTCTCTTGAATAAAAATCAAGAGAACCCCCAAGACATTGAAGTGATCGTCAGAGCCATAAAGTCTGTAAAGACCTCTAATGGATTTGCTTCAAAAGAAATGGAAAACTTCGGAAGCTTCCGACTTCGTATTGATAAATAGTTCTTTTTTAGGTGATGCAAGCGGATTTGAATGACTTCCGCATAAGATAAAGTGTCCTTACTTGTTGTATGTTAAAAATTTAGGAGTCCTCATGAAACAAATTTTAATTTTATCGACGTTATTGCTTTCCATGTCGGCCCATGCCGACACTCTAAAATACTCTAATAGTAATGGTTGTGATGTTGAAGTTGAGAATAGAAATAATGGTCAAATTTTTTATGTTTCAAAAGATGGAAAGACCGAGATAGTTGGTCTCACCAAAAATCTTTCGGCAGGTACATTTGCATACTGTGATGATTCGGTTCTTCAAATAAATTCTTTCGTGGGCAGTCAGGGGACCGGAATTATGATGTCATGTAGTGAGCATGTAAACGGACATGCTACAACAAGAGGTCGTGTTGATATTGAAATAATGAATAAAGAGCTGGCCAAAATTTCAATTGATGGTCAAGTTAAGGGCTTATTCGGTTGGAAGCAAGACACAAAAATTGTCTGCGATGATCTTGTAAGAAAGTAGTCCTTCTATCGCGCTTAGAACTCAAACCACCGCTCTCCAAAAGGGCGGTGGTTGAAAATGCAACTTCAACTAACTGTCTTTTTTAACGCTACTGAGTCTCAGCACTCAAATGATTCTGCAATACCTTTTGAAGTTCTCGCACAACGTCGACGTTACCTGCGACAATCGAGTTCTTGTAAGGATTGTATTTATCCCCTCGGTAGGTCTCGACAATGCCACCAGCTTCTTTGACCAGTAAAATTCCTGCAGCCGCATCCCAAGGTTGAATATTTCTTTCCCAATACCCGTCGAAAACACCTCTTGCGACTTGGGTGAGATCATAAGCGGCCGCCCCCGGTCGGCGTACGCCTCGACACTTGCGCACCATTTCGTCAAAAACTTTAAGTTGCTCTGAAATCACATGCTCATGCTCAGCCACAAATCCCGTCGCTAACAAAGCCTTCTTCAGCTCCTTGGTTTTGCTAACACGCAAGGGGCGACCATTGACGAAGGCCCCTTGTCCACGAATGGCCGTGTAGGTCTCTTTCAGGATGGGAACATCAATCACCGCCAACTGAATTTCTCCGTTCATCTCTAGCGCAAGACTGATACAGAAAATCGGAAAGCGATGGATGTAGTTGGTTGTTCCATCCAAAGGATCTAAAATCCAACGTCCCTCTGGGCCTGCTGGCTCTGCCTGGACCTTGGCCCCAGGTGCGTGTTTGGCGGCGAAGGTTTCCTCGCCCAAAAACTCGATAGATGGAAAATTTTTCTTAAGATGCTCCGCAATGACTCTTTCAGATTCTTTGTCTGCCTCGCTGACCAAGCCCGCCTGAAACTTTTCTTCGATATGTTCTAAGTTACCGAAATAATTGAGAAGGACCTCGCGTCCAAGGCTTACCGCTTTGATAGCCTGACCTAAGACTAGCTTCCAATCCATTGAATTTACGCCGTTTTCCATGCTTTTCCTTTTGAGACAGGACTCTCAGATGATTGACCAGTTCCAAGACTTAAAGCTAACATGATTGAAGGGTCAAAGGAAGGACCTTAAACTTAAGAGCTGCTTCCGAAATCTCGGGATGGCAGACAACTCAAGTGAGTTTAAACAATTATGAGGATTGAAAAAATGAGTTCTAAAACGGATGCCGTTGTCAAACTAGCGATAGTTTTCTTTATTTCTTTGCTTTCATTTTCTATCGGCACTTTTGTCGGCAAAAAGTACAGTGACAATCAACATCAGCTTGCAGCCCTTGAGCCTCAAAAGAACACTCACGGCGCAGAACGTGAAGTAGCTTCTGTTCCTGCGACCGAAGGGGAACACAAAGCTGGCGCGATGACTGATGAAGAAATCGCTAAACTTGCGGAAGAATTTGTCGCTGACGAAACGGTTCCCGCAAATACCGAAGAGCAACATGGAGAAACCGCTGCAACGGAAGAAACCACTCCTCATGGTGACGTTGCCGAAGCAAAAACAAAACCCGAGGTCAAAGCGGAAGCTCACAAACCAGCTCCAGCCAAAGACAAATCAGCTCCTGTTACCAAAAATGAAGAACCTCTTTCTGCAGCGAAGAATATCGCAGCTGGAAAAAACCCAACTCCTCATTTAGAGGCAAAAGCCGTTGCAAAAGAAGAGCGCGTACCTTCTTCTTTGCCTAAAGATGTCGCTCAGTTCACAGTCGGCAAGTTCACTGTGCAAGTCGCTTCTTACGCTGACGAAGGTGAAGCTCAGAAAATGGCTTCTGACCTTAAAGGAAAAGGTTACAGCGCTTTTTATGTGCCTGCGAATATCAAAGGTAAAACTTGGTACCGCGTGAGCGTGGGCCAATTTGCGACACAAAAAGAGGCTCAATCCTATCGCACAGAATTTTTAGGTAAAACAAAAATTGAGTCTGCGATCGTCCAAAAGATCACTGAGTAAACTTAAGACAGAACAACTTTCACATCCTAAAAACCCCACGTAAAAAGCGTGGGGTTTTTTTATTTCCTTTTCACATCCCGTAGACTCGAACCACAAAAGACCACGCCGGTTCACCTTTGATATCCCGATAAGAAGCCGTCTGACTGCGCAGCAAAAAGGTGTGAGTTGCGGTGTCAGCAATCCACACTCGGACATTTGGATACATTTTGGCAACAACCGGAATTCCTTGAGGTCCCAAGACCAAGGCACGATGAGCTTCCGGACTGATATTCCCGAAAACAATCGACATCACCATATCTTTCGTCGACTGTAGAATTCCAACGTCCCACTCACTGAGTTTCATAAAAACCGGCCCCATATGCGGAGCCAAGAATCCGTCATCCAGAGAATACCAAAGGTCAATCTTCGCAAAATTCAGCTGATAGTCGCGGTTGAGATCCGCCGAAAATTTACGCCAGAAACTCTTGCCAAAATGAAGCCCCGGACTATCCGCAATCAAGGTCTTGTGCGCCGTCGAATTCAAATAAGATTCAATAGTCCGACTGTGAACCAAAGCTCCAATGGCACCAGCGGAAGCTCCCCAGACAGTGACGTCTTTCATATTATGAAAACTCAAGATGTTCTGCTGATGAAGATACTCCAAAGCCTTCGCCACATTTCTGTAGCCTTGATGGTAGAGAGGCAGTTGAGGTTTGTAAGAGGTCACGTGCATTCCCGCGTGAACATCGCCCGTGCAATAAGGAAAGTACAAAGCCGTATGATAGCTCCATGGATTCCCGGCCCCTTCCTCAGCAACAACGCTGGTCTCTGGCATACTTGGCGGCTGAAGGCTGGCAAGCGGACTGCTTCCATAACAAGTCCCTTCGGACCAGCAAGCGCCCCCGCTCATGAATTCAACTAAAAGTCTGTCGGCTTGTTTGCGATCCAAGAAAACACTATATGGTTGGCCATTCCCGCAGACGGCATCGGGGATTTCAACTTTCTCCCAATTCCTAGCTTCGACTAAGACTCCCCAAAAACTAAGAACAATTAAAATAGTTTTGAGTGCTTTCATGTCCCCATTTTTAACGAGAGACTTCCAGGAGGAAATATGTTCTTTGATGACACGTGACGAGAGTCGATGCAAAGTCCGGTGGGAAATAGCATTAAAGGGGAATCTGAATCCCCAAACGCAACAGCGCACTCCACACCGGATTGGGATCAAAGTCGGAGGCCAGAAGACCACGTCCCTCTGCCCCGATCACAAAACCAAAATGAGGATTCATAAGAATTGAAAATTCAGCCCCCACCACGAATCCCGACATGAACTTCATCGGAGTTTTATCCGTGCGCGAAAGACCCATGAGAGTCGTCACGACTTCTTCTTCGTAGGCCCCCGCCCCGGCTCCAGCAAAAAGTGTGGTTGCACCCAAGGTTTTCTTATCCGTCTGGTTAAAGAAATGATAACGGAACCAAACCACCACATCCTGGTGAGTTCGATCAATCGATGAGGTCGCGTTGCCAGTATCCTCCTCAAAACGCGCATATTCCGTCAGAATGCTGAACTTTTGCCCTTGATATCCCAAAGCGATATTTAGTGGTTTGCGATCAAGCATTTCTTGAGAGCTCGCTCGTTCAAAACGCATTTCTGGATTCAGCAAATACGCCCGCAAAGAAGAGGGAGAGGAGGAGGTTTGCGCCCACCCCATCGTCGAAAAGAAGAAGATCAGAGAAAAGAAACTCCACTTCATTTTGCGGAGCCTTCATTCGCCGAAGGAGTTGTTGTCTCAATGACGGTTTCGATGCTCCATCTTGAATCTTTCTTACAGGCATACTTCGCGGAAGAGTCTGACTTGGAATTATTTAAGACCTCGGAAAGGAACTGACACTCTTCTTCCTTCATGTCTTGAGTGGCTTGAATCTTTGCAATGACCGCACTTACGAAGTCTGTCGAAGCATAGTACTTATTCCCTACCGCCAAGAAGTCCTCTTTAAGCTGCGGCAACACCTTCACGATGACTTTTGCGACATCTTTACGCGCGATCAAAGGCTCCACGCCATGAGCTTGGGCATAAATGTCCGTATATCTTTTCAGGACTCGAGAAAACTGCGTCCCTAAGGAATACGCGTAGCCCGTCACATAGTCGACAAAACGCTGCTTATTTCCCGTCGAATAATAAACTTTTAACGCCCGCTTTATCACATCTTCCGACGGCAATGAATTGACAGAGCTTTCGTCTTTCACCTTCAAAGAGCGAAACGACTTCTCACTAGGCAATGATTGCGCAATAAAATCAGGATCTCCTGTGTACATCCAGCCCCAGAAGTCCGCCAACCCTTCGTTCAATCCGCGCGTGAACGCCAAGTGATAGTAGAAATGCATTTGCTCGTCTGTCAGCTCGGCTTCTGTCGCAACCGGAAGAAGTTTTCTTTCACGAGCACTTAGATCTTCCATCAAGATTCTATTTAAAAAATCTTTGCGACTATGAATCTCGGCCGTTCCATCGTTTAAAACTGTTTTGTAGAACAAAGAGTGAAAGTGTTCGTGTGCAAGAATCCCACCGTTAATGGCAATAGGAAGTCCGTCTTGCGTGTACGGCACAAACAACATGGAGTCCGTGGCGCCATCATAGAAGGCATTGTTACTCACGCCGCCCTTCGCTCGAACCGCCACCCCCACATCTCGCGGCCAGGAGTTTATGCCGCCAGCCCCCAACTCCTCATCCAAAAGAGCCAGTTTCTGCATATGAGCATAAAGAGTCACAAGTTGCTGAGTCATCTCATTGCCCGGAATGTAGTCACCGTCAGAATTGCGAATAAAACGAGTTTTCGGAGCGGGCCCCTCAAGATGGTTATCAACAATCCGAGGGCTCATAAAAAAGCGCACGAATCTTCCAGTCATGGTTTGCAGGTCTTCAATCCCTTTCAGCTCAAAAATATCCAGGGAATAACTGCCTTTGGAGTTGCTCAAAGGAGCCAAGACGCGCACCGAACCCGCTTCTTGGGCCGCATCGGGCTGAGGTGAACAAGCACCGACCAGTCCGGCGATCAAAATTGCTGCTGTGATCCGGCTAAAAACGCACTTCACAAAGTCCTTCCTAAGCACTATAAACGGAGGGTCCCTCTCGCTTATTGACTTAATGCGTTATAGTTGTAGTGGAAAAGGGTGAAAAACTCAATGAAAACTTGAGGATAGACAAACTTTGTCAGTTCCACTAAAGTTTAGACAGGCGAGACTCAACTCGCGATCGGATGAGCCCATGGATGTTCTTGATTTTGTTACCAAAAACCTAAACCCTTCGCAGAAAGACGCGGTGGAGACCCTCGAGGGGCCCTTGCTTATTCTGGCGGGAGCGGGTTCTGGGAAGACCCGGGTTCTCACCCATCGCATGGCCAATATCATCGGCCAAGGGGTGGCCGCCCCCGATGAGATTCTTTGCGTGACCTTCACCAATAAGGCCGCCAAAGAAATGGAACATCGAATTTACAAGATCCTGGCCGACATGGGAGCCAAAATTCACTCCCAGCTTTGGATTAACACTTTCCACAGTTTCTGTGTCCGCGTCCTGCGCCAACACATCACCCTGTTGGACTATAAACCTTTCTTTGGAATCTATGATTCCTCGGACCAACTCAGCCAGATCAAGAAGGTCATGACCGCCTTGGATATCAACGACAAGATGTATCCGGCTAAAAGTTTTCAGAGTCGCATCAGTCAAGCCAAGATGCTGGGACTGACCCCGGAAGGGCTTGAGAAAAACTCGCGCCGCCTGATGGATGCCAAAACAGTCGAAGTTTACAAAGCCTACGAAAAAGAAATGAAGAAGGCGAACAGCCTCGACTTCGATGATCTTCTTATGAAGACGTATGAACTCTTCCGCATGTATCCCGATATCCTGAAAATGTATCAAGAGAAATTCCGCTACATCATGGTGGACGAGTATCAGGACACGAATCACATTCAGTATCTTCTTGTTCAGATGTTAGCCAAAGCTCACCGCAATTTGTGTGTGGTCGGCGATGAAGATCAATCGATCTATAGTTGGCGAGGCGCTGATATTAAGAACATTTTGGATTTTGAAAAAGACTTCCCGGAAGCCAAAGTTGTTAAGCTTGAGGAGAACTATCGTTCTACGGCGAACATCGTCAATGCCGCGACCGCCGTGATCAAAAACAACTCGCAGCGGAAAGATAAAACTCTATTTACTTCGAACAATCCCGGGGACCTGATCCAGGTGCGCGAAGAAAAGAATGAGTATGACGAGGCTCGCTTTGTCGCAAAAACAATCCAGACCATGATCAATGAAGGCGAAGGCTCTTACAATGACTACGCCATCTTTTATCGCACCAATGCTCAGTCGCGGGTTCTTGAAGAACAACTTCGCACCATTGCCATTCCTTATCGTTTGGTGGGAGGCGTTCGTTTCTATGAGCGCATGGAAATCAAAGATATGATTTCTTATATGAAGCTCTCTATCAATCCAGCAGACGATATTGCCTTGAAGCGTATTATCAACGTTCCCGCGCGTGGCATTGGCAAAACGACAGTCGAAAAAATTGAAGAGTATGCGGCTCAAAATAATCTGAGCATGTTTGTCGCGGCGGAAAAGGCCTGCGAAGCTCGCCTCTTCAATGCGGGCACCACCGGCAAGATCCGTCGTTTTAGCGACTTGATGAAGGAACTTCAAGGGCATGCGGTCGACTTCAAATTGGTCGAGTTTTACGGCATTGTCTTGGATCGCACGGAGTATCTCATGGCTTTGAAGAAAGATGAGTCTCCGGAAGCGCAGGCTCGCATTGAGAACTTGGAAGAACTCGACAACGCCATTGCTCAGTTCGCGAAAGAGCGCGGCGAGGAAGCCACTCTCACAAGTTTCCTGGAAGAGATGGCCCTGGTGAGTGACGTGGATTCCTTGGATCAAGAACAAAATTCGGTGACGATGAT
>JANJTG010000204.1 GCA_024711265.1 Bdellovibrio sp.
GCGCTTATTTGGTGACGGCGGCTGCTATTAAATAACTCTTTTCTGAAACCAGCGTGTGTGTCAGAGGAGATGTGGTAGTGGAGTTCGGTGCCAGTTTATCTGAAAGAGCGACGGGCCCTCGATCTCATATTATCAGTTATATTACGGGAGCCTGGGCGGACTCAGGTTTCCCCGGTCTGCGGGGTCACTTCGTTCGTAAGAATCTTATGTCATTTGGAAATCCCCAATTACCCAAAGAGATCATTCGCTTTCGCCGTATCTCGACGGGAATTCATGTTGATCTGACGTATGACCCGACCCGAGCTTTGCGGGGGCTCGATCATAATTTGCCGTTTCCCCAAAGTTGGCGGGCGGAAATTTTTCATGTTCTTCAACACCGTGATGATGTCATCATTAGAAGTTAAAAAACATGGGAATTTATACGTCAATTCATGACAAAATCTTAATAGTTCTAAAGGCATCCCAGGATTTAGCAATAAAAATAAGTAGTTCGTAAAATCCGTTTTTTCCATTTCCTCATGATAACGTGAAAAATATTTTCTGTTTACGTTTAAGACAATAGAACTTCAACCGAATCATTCACAACATTTTCGGCGCGAATTATTGAGCGTGGAGGTTTCGTGAGGTTCTTTGATCAACTGGGTATTAAGATAAAAATTTTGATGACGGTACTTATGGCTTCCCTTATTTGTGCGATTGTTGCGTTGGGGACGTCGCTCTACTTTAATCAAATAGAATTGCGTAAAGGCTTGGTTGAAAAGTCCAAAACCATTCACTCTCGTTTGGATGTGGCCGCAAAGTATGTGGCAAAACAAGGAGGCCTGGCTCCTATGATCGAGAAGTTCACTCAGAAGTACAAAGATCCCAGTGAGCTTTCAGCAGACGAAAAGCTTGTCATTCTTCAACAGGTTCCCATCTTTGCCGCTATGAAGATCGGCGCGGAGGATTCTGATAAGGAGCTTTACACATTTCGTGTGTTCTCGGATGAACCTCGGCGTAAAGAGAACCTCGCAACAGCGACTGAGATGGAAATTTTCAAAAAATTTGCAGACAATCCCGATCTTCTGGAGTGGGTGGACGACAATTCCAATACAGTCACTGTCTATCGTCCCATTCGCATGAAGGAAGCCCACGGCTGTTTTACTTGTCACGGGGACCCTGCACACAGTCCGTGGGGGAATGGAAAAGATATTCTGGGTTACCCTATGGAAAACTGGAAAGAAGGGAAACTTCACGGTGTATTTGCTGTTTCCAGTGATCTTGCGACTATTAAAGCGGCTCACGCAGACGCCGGAACGATGTCATCAACAACTTACCTGATTTTATTGATCGCTCTCGGGGGGACTGTGGCGCTGGGGCTGGCTGCGGCTCTAATTAAAGGACCCGTATCGACGCTTCAAGAAGTGACACGTTTCCTGGGGGAATCCGGGGGAGAAATGACCTCGGCCTCTCAACAGATCGCAAGCTCTTCGCAGTCGTTGTCTCAATCCACCACGGAACAAGCTTCTTCTTTGGAAGAAACTGTTGCAACCATGGAAGAACTAACATCGATGGTCCGCTTGAATTCGGATAATTCCAAACAAGCTGCCGCCTTGGCATCGACAACCAGGCAGATTGCTGAAAAAGGAGAGCGCGAAATAAAATCTTTGATCGATTCGATTCAAAGTATTTCTGCGGACTCTAAAAAAATCGAAGAAATTACGACGGTGATCGACGATATCGCTTTCCAGACGAACCTATTGGCCCTCAATGCGGCTGTTGAAGCGGCTCGCGCCGGGGAGCAAGGAAAGGGTTTTGCTGTGGTCGCGGAAGCGGTTCGTAGCTTGGCACAACGAAGTTCCGTGGCGGCCAAGGACATTGCGGAACTGATTCAAAAAAGTGTCGAGAAGATTGAAGCGGGTAGCGAGCAGGCCAATCAAGGTGGTGTGGTTTTGACAGAGATTGTAGGCTCCGTGCGCAAGGTGGCAGAGCTGAATAATGAAATCGCCCACGCCAGTGAGGAGCAGAGCAATGGAATCAGTCAAATCGGTAAAGCCATGAATCAGTTGGATCAAGTGACACAAAAGAATGCGGCTGTTTCAGAAGAAGCGGCTGCGGCCGCCGAAGAGCTTTCTGCCCAGTCGGCAAGCTTAAAAACGAACGCAGCTTCCTTAGAGAAAATTGTTTTTGGCGGAGTGAAGGCGAGTTAGTTGTTATAGGGAATCGTGTTTGCTGAGAAGATACTTTTGAAATTCACTCAGGAGGGATGACATAATCCCCCTGAGTGCTTCGCGAAATTCAGGATCCAACTCGGAGTCTTCGTGAGCCAAAAACTGATTTATAATGGCCTGTTCACGCTCAGGCACGATGAGGGGCAAGCCCTGGTCTTTTTTTATTTTCCATATTTTTAGAGCCACATCACGACGGCGCAATAAAAGAGCGTAAAGATCCTCATGAATCTGATCAATTTCATTGCGTAGTTCGGTGATTGAATCCATCTTTAGAAGCCGCCTTTTTCAAGTAAACTTACCAAAGAGTTTGCATTGGGTTTGATAGGAAGTTCAAGATGATAAATCAACCCACCGCCTCCAGCTTGGGGAACACTTTCATATTTATCGTTGATGATCTTTCCAACGACAGCTTTTTGAGTTCCTTCCGGTGAAATCACCTCGATTTCTTCGCCGGGGCGAAGGCGATGGCGGGCTTCAACTTTCACGAAGCCAGGCTGATCGGATTCGCCCAAAACGATGCCGGCGAATTTTTGGCTATAATTACGTGAAGTCGAGTGGCGATACTCTTGAGCTTGATGAGTCAGATTTCCGGTGACGAAACCTTTGTGGTAACCGCGGTTGGCGATCTTATCCAACTCTAAAAGAAGATTTTTGTCGAACTCACGACCGGCCATCATGTCGTCGATCGCCTTACGATAGATACGAGAAACCATCGCGGCATAATAAACGGATTTAGTGCGCCCTTCGACTTTGAAAGAGCAAATTCCCGCATCGCGAAGCTCGCGAAGATGTTCGATCACACAAAGGTCCTTGGCATTCATGATGTAGGTTCCGTTTTCATCCTCATCAATTTGATAGAACTGGCCTTTGTTGCGAAGGTCTTCAAGATAGAACTCTTCCTCTTTGCTCGCGTCGGCCTTATAGATGTTGTATCCATAGCGGCAGCTATTGTCGCAGACTCCTTGGTTGGCGTCGCGATAGCTCATATAGTGAGACAACAAGCAGCGACCTGAGTAAGCGATGCAAATAGAACCATGGACAAAGGCTTCCAATTCAATATCGGGAACACGCTCGTGAATCTCTTTGATTTCTTCAAGACGCAACTCGCGGCTCAGAATAATTCTCGTGGCCCCCTGCTGTTGCCAGAACTTCACGCTTTGCCAGTTCATACAGTTGGATTGAACGCTTAAGTGAATATTGACATCGGGGTCGACTTCTTTAGCGATCATCATCAAGCCAGGATCGCTCATGATGAAGGCGTCGGGTTTAAGAGCCACCCATTTTTTGAAGTTTTCACGGAAGGATTTTAATTTTAAGTTGCGAGCGAAGATGTTGGCCGTGACATAGATCTGCTTGTTGTTCTCGCGCGCGAACTGAATTCCCTTTTCAAGGTCTTCGAAGGTCATTTCATTTTCTCGGGCTCTTAAACTAAAAAGAGGAACCCCGACGTAAACGGCATCGGCGCCGAAGTTGTAAGCGTATTTTAATTTTTCAAGAGAGCCTGCCGGCATCAAGAGTTCTGGACTCATCCCATCACCTTTTCTAGATTGAATTAGAGGGGAGGTTCTAATCCTTTCTTGGGGTGAACTCAACGGAGGGGGTCCAAAATACACCCCTGGGGTTGAGATGCATTTGTTAGAACGAAGAAGCAACTCAACGAGAGGGGCCTCAACGTGATTTTGAGTGCAAAAGTTTCACAAGCGCACCCCCCGGCGAACCATCTTAAATGGATTCGCTGTTTTCTTCGACAAGGCTTAACAGCTTTGCGTAAAGATCCATTTTGACGGCGGGGGTGTTTTGTAGATCGCGATAATATCGGCTGACTGGCATCTCAGGCATACCGTTGTTTTCATAGACCAAACGATCCACGATTTTTTGAATCTGATCCATGGATAAGCCCTTTTTCTTTTCGGTGATGATTTCTTCCACCATTTCAATAAGGGCGTTGCCGGTGATGCGTTTGTCAGAGTTCAGTTTTTCCGCTCGTTCGCAAATGCCTTTAAGGATGCTCTCGGGTTTTTGTTTGCCAGCGGCGCTCAGAACCAGCTCGCGATAGAGCTGTTGGAAAGACTCTATATGGCGACGTTGTTTTTCGCCCATGCGCGCATCGCGGGATTTTGCGAAGCTTGAAAGAATTGTTTTAAAGAAAGAATTCTCAGTCATCCAGCGCTTTTCAAACGGCAGAGGACTTTCGCTTAAGAACTTGGGATACTCACGTAAAATAGAGCGCATATTGTAAAGAGCCGGGTGGTTCACGCCATCAGCCACTTTTTCCGTGTTGCCGCTGACTTTGGCTCGTTCAAAGAAAGAGAACTCCTTATCGAAACGGGCAAAAAGATCTTTTTGAGTAAAGATATGATTGCGTTGAGTTTCGTTGAAACCCATGCGGTAGAGCAGTCTTTCCGCACGTTTTTGATCAAAAACCTCATTGAATCTTTCAACCTGAGGATGTCGCGCAAACTCACGAAGCGCCTTTTTCTTCTTGGTCTTAAGATAGTCCACCATCTGTGCAAAAACTTGCACGATCAAGCGGGCCTTTTGTTTTTGTTCATTCAGATTTGTTGAAAATCTTTCCACATCGTCGTAGCGATATTTGTCGTGACGAATGCCAAACTGGCGAACACTGCCGTAATCTATAATTCCGGCGTCGGCGAGAACATTGTCGCCGTCCCAATCTAACCACGCAAAGATATAGTCAATATCTAGTTGAGCTGTGAATTCACCGAAAGAATTACAAATGCAGTGAAGCAACTCGTCGTATTTGGCGTTGCCTTTGGCTGTGATATTCCAGACTTTATTAGAAACTTGGCGATCAATAAGATAGTCCGTCGCTGCCTTCAGTGATTCGTATTTCTCTTGTTTCAGATAAAGGAATAGATGAGCGGGGCGAATCAGGTTGGGAGCGGCTCGTACGCCGATGCCATAACCTTTTCCAAGATCAATAACACAAAGAACCCGTTCTGTGCGCAGACCTTGAAGATGCATCACTTCGGCAAGAATGGAGGCCGCAAGAAGTTCATCAATTTCAGCCAGGCCGCAGCCATAACCAAATTCGGTGCCCCCGGTTTTAAGAGGTTTTTGTGCCGCTACAGCTCCTGGGGCTAGACAGGTGACTCCGGTCCCGCGACTGGAGACATCCCAAGTCAATCCGCGATGATAAACCGTGCCGTTCCAAATTCCACGACCGTCACCGGAGGTCTTGCCTTGTTTATTCGCATGTTGCAGTTGCAGATAGCGAGTGGCCATGTAGCGATGGGGGTGAATAGTTTCAGGATCAATGCGGCGATTGGAGAGTTCGTCGTATTCGTTGATGATTTGTATCGAGAAAGTTTCAATCAGCTTGTTTTCAAGATCTTCTGTCATTTGATGGGGATGATCCGGAGGAATCAGTCCCATCTCTTTTGCGAGGATAAAGTTGAAGTAGGCGACTTTGCCAGTTTGCAGAGCTCGTACTCGGTAGGAGACGTAGCCATCTTTGACGGCGTCCATCCATGGGTGCACACCATTGAGTTGTTCAAAAGACGAATAAAAGTTCGTCACTTCTTTGAGCTTTCGGGCACCGCTATGTTTCATCGTCATGATGCTTCCACACTCCTTGTAGAAAAATGAGACACTCTTCATATCGGCAGACCAAGCCTGCACTTTAATATTAAGCCCTAAAAAACTTCTGCCGAATACTAGACTGGACAAAATAAGGGGATTCCATGAAAACATCTGGCTTTTTACTTCTCGTGCTTCTTTCGACTAGCTCCTTTGCAGTGAAGCAACAACCCTTCGGCCGCTTGTTGCAGCCCCAGTTCAGTTCAGCTCCGGCTTGTGAAGGCCGTCCAGAGTTCCTCACAGAGATGCGGAACGACTTTGTCGGCACGATCTCTCGCTTGCCTGAAACGGTCCTCATCGCACGTGAAGCGGAGTTTTACATAGAAGGTAAACAAAAAGGAGAGCCCGTGAAACTTCACGGCCATCAGTCTTTCCTGCAAAAATCTTCGGACTCTCAAGTCCTTTGCGGGACTGCCGGTCAAGAGATCAAAGAGCGCTTTTCTTTGCTGGCGCCGACTTTGATTGATACTCACAAGAAGCCTCGGGTAGGCCAAAGTCTATGGCAGTTTCAAATGATGACGGAGGGAAGTCGGTTTTCTTTCTGGAATCTTAAAAGCCCTTCGTTTCAAGAAAAAGAAAGTTTGGAAGACTGGATGAAGAGCACAGGCGCTTTCTATAAGATCTATCAGCGTTCTCACGACGAGTATGAACTCTTACTGGTCAAAAAAGAGGGCGATATCACTCAATATCTTTCCATTCGCTATGATGCGATTGGAAGGACTTTATAGTCAGTTGTGATTAAGCGAATAAAATAGTTGCAAACCCGCCGTAGGGGGTTCGCAAGTTTGTGACCTGTCCCTGGTAAAGCCGAGCGATAACCAATTGCAGACGTCCCTGATAGGCATAACAACGTAAATCAAATTTAAAGTTCTGAGGTCCCTCGGGAGTCTCAAAAGACTGTTCAGGGGCGGCAATGTATTCTTGGGCGATCGTTCCCTCGCTGAGGATCTCATCGAAGGCTTTACGACTGATCGAGGAGCCTTTGTAGGACTGTTTGGAGCCAAAGGCGTTCTTAGGCTTAAAGAAAAGTTTTTTCCTTTGAGCCCAAATCTCATCGGCCTGCTCGGGGCAAAGATCGTAGGACAGGGGTAAACATTGACGAAGCAAAGACAGTTCATCCCCAGTAAAACCTTGGGACTCTAGAAATCCAGGCTGAACCCAGTCAATCAACCGTTGCTTGTCCGCCAAGAGTAAGTACTCATAGGGGTTGGGTGATAAACAGACGTCCCGATTTAAAAACTTTTGGCGAAGTGGCGCACTTGAGGGCTCCGTCAAAAAGAAATCCGTGTAACGATTGTAGATAAACTCAGGCTGAAAGTCTTGAAAGAGTTCGCGGTAATCCAAGATGCGGGAATCCCAGCCGAAGGATTTGAAGAGTTCGTGATAAGCTAGGAACTCTACATAAAGACGTTGCTGAGACGGAGTATCGTCCGTGATGGCGATCTTAAGGTTCTTGGCAGGCTCTTTGCCTTGAAGGCGAAGTTCCGTACGGATGCTGTCGCCAACTTCTGCTAAAGAGAAGTCAGCAACTGGAAGGGGCTGTCCCCTCATTGCATATAGCTGGTGTCCCAAAACCAAAAAGGCCGCGTTGGTATTGATTTCAATCAGTTTGAGATTTTGATTCTCATCCAAATGAAAATCGTAACTCATCATGATGGATTTGTTTCCGGGGTCACGCAGACCTTTTTCTTCAATCAATGAACGATAGTGCTCTAGATAAGAACCTTTTTCGCGTAAAGAAAACAACAAGGAGACGATGTTTTGGGCTTGCTGAAGGACGGAGGCCGGTAGTTGCACCGTAAAAGGCGAAATAAGATTTTCTGATACAATATCTTCAAGGGGCTTCTGCTGAAGCCCCGGAAACGTTGCGCGAAGTTGTTGTATGAAGTCTTCTTTCGCAGTCATGGCTATTTCAGGGGTGTGATGTGGCCGTCGCCTTTTTTCCATCCCGCTTGGCAAAGTTCACCAGACTGGCAACCTTGAAGGACTCGCAAGATTTCTTTGGCGTCACGACCTACAGAGGTGTTGTGAATGCCCATGTATTGAAGCTTTTGGTCAGGATCAATAATGAAAGTTCCACGAGTCGCAATGCCACGATCTTCGATAAGCACTCCGTAATCGCGAGCAATTCTTTTTGTTAGATCTGAAAGGAGAGGATAACCCAAATTTCCAAGATCATCGCGCAACCAGCGTTTGTGAGAGTGAACGGAATCCACACTGCAACCAATCACAACGGCACCAGCATTTGCAAAATCTTTGATGTGTTCTCGGAATTGAGTCAATTCTGTTGGGCATACGAAAGTGAAATCCAACGGATAGAAAAACAAAACGACCCATTTCCCTTTGTAGTCACTCAAGGAAATATCTTTTACTTCGCCACCATCAAAGACGGCTTGAGCTGAAAACAGGGGAGCGGATTGGTTAATCATAGGCATAGACACTGTCTCCTTGAATCTGTTATTTATAGATGCCCCTGATAGGGGGGAAACTCAAGGAGAAACTGTGAAAATCATCTCTTGGAATGTGAATGGAATTAGGGCCTGCTATAAGAAGGGCCTGATGGATTTTGTGAACACAGAAAAGCCAGATGTTTTTTGTGTGCAAGAAACAAAGGCTCACATTGACCAGGTCGAGTCCGAGGTTCGCAAGCTGCGTTGGGAGAACTCTTACTGGTCCTCTGCGGTTCGCAAAGGATATTCCGGTGTGGCGACTTTCGTGAATCAAGCGCCTAACAACATTCAGTTCAATTTCGCCGACATTCCTGAATACGAATCCGAGGGACGCATCGTAATGACAGATCATGGACCTTTTGATTTGTATAATATCTATTTTCCGAATGGGGGCTCGGGGCTGGAGCGCCATAATTTCAAACAGCAATTTTTAAAAGACTTAGGTCTGCATCTGAAAGAGAAAATGAAATCAGGACGCGAGATCGTCGTGGTCGGAGACTACAATGTGGCCCATGAAGCTATCGACGTTTTTGATCCGATCCGTCTGTCGAAAGAAAGCGGTTTCTTGCCCGAAGAAAGGGCTTGGTTTGATAGCTTCCTTGAGATGGGTTTTATCGACACCTTCCGTTATTTCAAGCCCAGCGAAGCAAAGCGTTACTCATGGTGGGATTATAGGCAATTGGCTCGCATCTCAAACCGTGGATGGCGGATTGATTATATCTGTATTTCGAAAGGTCTTGAGAAATATCTGTCTTCAGCAGATATTCTCGATCAAGTTGAGGGTTCGGACCATTGCCCGGTGGTTGCGACTTTAGATCTTTAATAAGGGAGGCCTATGATTTTTATTCCCTTTCCATTCGTGATTGCAGAGATTGTGATTTTCTTCATAGCGGTTCAGCATTGGGGTTTTCTGAACACTTTGGGGCTTTACCTTTTGCCCTGCCTTTTTGGATTTATTATTGTCACAACCGTAGGTCGCATGGCTTTGATGAGTCTTCAAACCACGGTCATGAGAGGTCAGTTGCCCGCGTCGAAGATTTTGCACTCAGGGGCGATCTTTTTGTCGGGTCTGTTGTTTTTAATTCCCTCCTTCTTCGCACGGATCTTGGCCGTTGTTTTGTTTTTACCGGGTCTTCGTCATTTGGCTGTGTGGCGTTTTAAAATCCACATGGCCAAACAAGTCGCGAAAGGAGCCGCGAACTTTAAATTTGGCGGCCCCTTTGGTTTCGGCGCGGGCAATATGGGCGGAGGATTTCGTTATTACGAATACAAAGAAGATGGAACAGGTTTTCAGGAGACTTCTGAAGAGCGTGATGTCTATGAAAGCAACGTCCTGGATGTGACGCCACTTAAAATCACGCATGAAAAAAAGAACGAGGATGATAAAAGTTAAACCGGGAGGACTGCAGTCACTTTGAGCCGGATTTGCCGGGGCTTTGAATCTATTTAGCCGAAGAAATCACGCGACCTTTTTGGTTGGAAACCACGGGGCCGAAGTATTTTCTGAACATGCTTTGTCCCAGGTGCGCGGATTTCACAGTCCAAAACTTCTTATTCACAGTGATCGCCGCGACCGCGATTTTTCTTTCTTGATCTAAAGCGTAGCCGACAAACCAGTCCACGCGCCCACGAGGGTTGTCGCCAGTAAGATGACCGGTTTTCCCACCCATTTCGATTTCACGAAACTTGCGATCTTTTATGATGGGGCGGAATGAACGGCGGGAGGTTCCTGCCGTCACTGTTTGTTCCATGAGCTCGCGAACTTTGGCCGCGGACTCTTTGGTCATGATATTGCCGTTAGTCAGTGTGGCGCCTTCATACAAAGTCGCACCCTTTTCATCTTCTACCGAACTGACCAGATAGGGGATCACAACTTGACCGTTGTTCGCAACAGAAGCTGCGATCATCGCACCTTGCACGGGGCTCATGCGATTGGTTTTGTTGTATCCGGAAGCCACTTCCGCCAATTCGAATCCTTTACCCGGTGGAACATAGGCGACGCCCATCTCAACGGGGAAGTCAGCGGGAATTTCTTGGTTGAACATAAAACGGTTGGCATATTCGTTCAGGTCTTCGGGATGAAGGTTTTCGATGCTAAGGCGTCCAAAAGCTGTGTTGATGGAGCGAGCAAAGGCATCTTTAAGGGTGATCACGTTTGTCCATCGAGTGACTTTGTCTGAAAGAACATTCTTCTTATAAAGAGTGTAAGCGCCACCGTTATAACGGATTTTATGTTCAGGCGTTACGCCAGCCTTGTCGACGGCCGCCGTCGCTGTCACCACCTTGAAAACGGAAGCGGCAGGGAAGGTCGCCTGAAGGTTGAGGTTGGCGGCATGGGGATTGTCCCTTTGGAAGCTAGACATCGCCAAAACTTCTCCGGTTGAGGCATCAATCATAAAGATCGCGCCGTAGTCGGGTTTATAGGACTTTAAGAGGCGGTCGGCCTCACTTTGCAAGGTCTCATCAAGCGTGTAATTAAGTGTGACGGATTTCTCTTCTCCATCCCAGGGGAGCTTTAACTTTTCAGGGAACTCATTGGATCTAACTTTTTCACCAACGACCTTGGCGATCTGGGTGCGTTGCTCGAGTTGTGATTTAATTTTCTGGTGCACTTGAGCCTCTTGGCTGTCAGAAGCCGTGAAGCCCATAAGGGAATAGAGCCCGATCAGGGAGGCCCCAGAAAATGCAAATAGTTTTAACAACTTATATTTGTTTTTAGCGCGCATTATTTTATGGTAGCACCAATTTTTAAACGCTTTCAAGGCCATTCTCAGAAGAATACGCCGGAAAGCCACATCCGAGGCGCATTTCAGGTCTATTCCTGCGTGACTCTCAAAGGGACATAGACTAAAGACTTAATAACATGAAGACCAAAGAACGAATTCTCCTTACTTCCATCGAACTCTTCAATCGTAGCGGTGTCGTCGCCGTGACCACCAACCACATTGCCAAGGCCATGGATATCAGCCCCGGTAATCTCTATTTCCACTATGACAACAAGGAAGAGATTCTCGAGGAGCTTTTCAAGCGCATGGCTAAGGATACCTACGATGTATGGCGCCCTCGTCGCACGAAGAAGGTGACTCCGCTGGATTTCATCAATCAAAACTTTGAGCTTTATTGGCGTTATCGCTTCTTTCATCGTGAGATGTATGCCCTTCGTCGTAAGGACCAGCAGCTAGCGAAGATGTGGAGAAACCACATCCAAAAGATGATGAAATTGATGGTGATCCTCTACCGTCAGTGGGTCAAGGATGGCAAAATGATGAAGATCGGCGAGGTCTCTGAGATGCAGTATATTGCGGAGTCCCTGTTGGCGATGGCGACGACCTTCTTGCAGTTCTTTGAATCTGCCGAAAAGATGGCTGGCAAACGCAGCATTGAGCGGGGGAAACGTCACGTAGCTCGTCTTCTTTTGCCCTATACCGCTGGCGAAACAAAGAACGAGTTTGAAAAATTTCTAAAGTCCTAGCCAAAAACGTCACCTGAGATCCAATTTAAGAGGTTCTCAGGTGGCAAGATCGTTGCTTTAGTTCAGAGTCATCACGAAAGGCTCTGACCATGAAAACTGTAGCAACATTTATCGCAATCGTTCTCTTCGCTTCTAATTCTTTCGCGTCTTCTGAGTGTGCACAGTTGAAAGCCGAGCTTAAAGCCATGCAGTCTGCTCAACAGCAAATCATGGCAAGTCTTGTGAACAATCACGAATCTTTCGCATCGTCTTTAGAGGAGTATTCCACAGTTGTGAAATCGGCCAAGGGGTCTTCGGTGAAAGTCGTCTCTTCACAAATGGATGAATCCGCGCAAGCATTCCGTTCACGAGGACTGCAGGGGAAGAAGATGGCCGCTAAACTTCAAAGCGTCACTGGGGATCTTCTTGCGCGTGTGGCTTCTTGTCTTAAATAACTCTGATATGCGCACTCGGGGGAGAGCGCATAATAGTTTCTGGGTAAGGCGACTGAACTAAGTAGGTCGCCTTTACTTTTTGTGACTTTCTTGTCAGTTGTTCCAAAATGAGATGAAACCGGCTTAAAAACCGCTAGGGCCTTGAGTTTCCTTGTTTTTGCGATAAAATATAACGCACTGCGAATACATCAAAAAAACCACCTGAATGACGGCTGTGATTTAAGAAACTGACTAGAGATCTCTCGACTGTGGACTCTCGGGTCGGCGCATCTATGGCCTCATTCAAGGAATCGTCAGGATTTTCATAGATTTGTTTAATTTTAAGTTAATGTAAGATTTTTTTCTTGCAAAACTTACATGGGTAGAACTTAATAGGTCAGTTCCAAATTGGCACTTATGCTGGAAGGAACAGGGGGGCAATATGGCTATCTCTGAAAAGCTTGTTACTGAATGTAGACAGAAGCTTTTGCAATCGAAGCAAGACATCCTCAACAGAGTGAAAGAGGCTCGATTGAACTTGGACCAGAACGAGGAAAAGGGTGGAGACGAAGGCGACCAAACGGTCCGCGTCCTTGCTGAGCAGGAATTTCTCAGCATGCACGAGCGACTCCGCTCACAATTGATGGAAATCGAAAGCGCTTTGGCTCGTATTGAGAGCGGTGCTTTTGGTTACTGCGAAGAAACAGAAGAGGAAATCGAGCCAGAAAGACTTCGCGCGATTCCTTGGACCAGACTCAGCATCGAAGGTGCTGAAATTCGCGAATCCATGAACAAACGCTACGCTCGCGGTTAAGATCACGACGTAGTTTAAATTTAGATATATCTCGAGGGGATTATAAGGGGGTTCTGCTTTGCGGAATCCCCTTTGTTTTTTTTATTAGATGTTCGTTTTTACTAGAGAACGACTAAAACTTGCGAATAAGGCCTACGACAATACCACGGATCTCGACTTCGTCAGGAGAATACCACATGGATTTCATTGTGGAGTTGGAAGGGCGAAGCTCCACCATTTTTTCCGAGCTGCCGCTGTCGGGTCGGGCTCTGACGTAGAATCGTTTCACTGTGGCCTCATTGTCGACAGTGGCAACGATAATGTCTCCGTTGTTTGCGGCATCCTGCTTTTGAATCAGAATAATATCTTCATCAAAAATACCATCTTCGATCATTGAGTCGCCCTGTACTTTCAAGGCAAAAGACTTTGAGGGATTTCTGACCATGGAGGGAGGGACGTCCACGAACTCGTCGTGTTTTAAAGCTTCAATAGGTTGTCCCGCTGCCACCTTTCCGAGAAGGGGAAGAGACAGGATCTCATCACGTGCCTGGAGGAGCTGTGTGCGGTGAGATCCTGTCGCCGTCGAGACCTTTTTTGATTGGAGATGCTCCTGCACGGCGGATGCTGAGTAGAGCACCTGGATCGCTCGCTTCTGACCTTGAGGGTTTTCGATGTAACCCTTGCTTGTCAGCTGCTTCAAATAATTCTGAACAGAATTAAACGAAGCCAAGCCAAAGTGATCCTTAATTTCTTGATATGACGGAGAAACTCCTGAACTTAAGATGTGGTCCTCGATAAACTCGAGGACCGATTTTTCTTTAGGCGTCAGTGGGGGGAGGGGCAATTTCTTCGTCATAACTTACATATGAACTTACAGTGTAAATTATATGTAAGTCAAGCCCCTCATTTAAATTATTTTAAAAGGTCTAGGTTGGCTTAGCGCTCCAAAAGGAATCCCACGCCCCATTCTTCGACGAGGGCCGCAGGCTCGCTGGCAATCGCCCGTGATTCGGGGGCTTTTTTGAGTTCTGCGATCGCATTGACCTTGGGGACGTTGAACCATTGAGTGAATTTCTGAGGTATAGGTCGTGTTTTGAGGAGCGCAGATTCCATGCGTGGAATTACTAAAAACCACACCCGATGTGACTCCATTTTCAGCGGAGTTCTGTAGCTGACAATGGTTTCGATGATGTTTTGATTTTGCGGATAAATACACAGGGTTTCAGCAGAAGGAAGATTGTCTTTCAATTGAGTTTCGAAATCCTCAATAGGTTTTTTTGTAAATCCTGAAAGACGCAGATATTCCACCATGCTGGAAAGAGCTTTCTTTTTCGGTTCACAGAAACCATGTTCAAACTGCAGAAGTTTTGAATTTATTTGAGCCTCATAGAAAAGGGAACTCAAGCTAACCTTCTTGGGAGATCTGCTCCCGTCGAGGGTTTCAGAAGCAAACTCAAGATTGCCATTTTTTCTAAGCAATCCATTCCAGCCCGTTTTTCCCAAAGAGGGGATCGCAGCCAGGGCATTATTGCCCTTTGAGAAATCCAGATCCAAAGTCAAAGCGACATCTTCTTTTGTCGAAAAATAGATGTTCGCTTTTCCAAGGTTTGCATCCCCCCATCCGGGGTACATCCATCCAGCACAGCCATAAAGGTTCCACTGGCAAGTGGGTCCCATGAGTGAAGTTTCTGCGGTGGTCTCTGTGAGTTTTGAAAAACTATTATAAATGGTTGCACCACTCGCGATGCGGGTGCAATTGCTTCCCAGGCAGATCTGATAATTCATGACCGAGTTTGTTTGTGTTGAGACTTCACTGTTGACGGTGCAGTTGCCCGCGTAAGCGGCTAAAGAGTAGCGGCCAGGATTGACTTGAAAGTCGAAGGTGCCGCCACTATTGACGGTCAGGTTATAGAAGCTCTGTGCTCCATAGACACCACTGAGATGAATGCGAGCTGATGAAGCCCCGCACTCGGCTCCGACAATGACACTTCCCCGAATGGCAGAACCGCCACTGGCAGAGACGCGGGATTCACCTTCGATATTGGAGCTTTTCGAGCAGCCACCGAGGCTTGCTGCTAGCGTCAAACTTAAGACACACTTGAACATGAAAGTCCCCCTCAGGTTTTAGAGTATCGAGGCCTTTAAAACAGGACAAGTCTAGGTCTAAAACCGGGGAGGAAGATTAACGAAGTTGATTCAGGCAAGAGGAGAGAGACGCGTGGGCGTAAGGGGATAAAGAGACGAAAGTCTTGCCTGTAGCGGACTCCAGGGTTTCTACATAGAGCTCTGAAGTGTCGTTGATCCGCTCGATCATGCAACCCACTTTCTGCCCCTGAGGGCCCATCAAGGCTTTAACAAGACACATACGGTTTCTCAGTGAGCAGCGAATGCTTTCAAACTGCACCAGTGCGGGGTTGATTTGATTCATGGCTTGAAGAAGTTGTCCCTCTTCTTGAGCAGAGATAAATGCCAAAGACGGGGAGCTGGTGAATGAAATCAAAGAAATGAGGAAAAGGATGAGTTTTTTCATAGAAGCCTCCTTGTTATGAACTACGCTCCATGGCTTAGTTCTAACAAGAAGTTCTATAATAAGTAAAAGGCATATAAAGAATCTAGATATTCATTTATTGAATATCACTGGGCTTTCGGACATTCTTTCTTATTTTCCACGCAAGCCGGTTTTTCGAATCCAGCGACAACAGGTTTGGCTTCAGAAGCTACGCTGCGAGACTGAACGGCGGGCACAGGTGTGGTATTTTTGGCATAGCTAATCGGAGTCATCGAGCAATTCTGATAAAACAGTATCACGATGGGATTTACCACCAACATCGCTACAAAACTAAAGCTACCTCGATTCACCATAGGGACCTCCACCTGGGGCTAAATTGTCACACTTGGTACATTACGGACGAAAGGCTTTAAGACTTTAGTCAAAATCTAGTGAATCTCAGCTTGAATCAAAAAAAGCCACTTTCTCAACTTGAGAGAATGAAAAGACCCAGAGATAATGGGGAAGTGATGACGGGGTATATGAAGACATTCATTTTTAGTCTGATATTTATGTCGGTCGTGGGGGCAAAAGCGGATTTTGCCAATCTTTCCCAGGACTGTGTTAACGATCTTAAGAAATTCCCAGGCGCGTGGGATGACAAACTCTTAAAGCAAGCTTGCGAACGGGTTTTAGTGAACTCCTTGTGCGTGAGTTCAGAGGGGCGACCCATTTATCACTATGATAAAGTGTCCTCAACGCCGGGGGCGAAGAAGGTCTTAGTATTTAGTTTGATCCACGGAGATGAAACTCCCGCAGGGACGGTTGGTCGTTATTGGATGGAGCGCTTGGAGGGGATTGATCCTCGCAATACTTGGCGCGTGATTCCAGTGTTAAATCCGGATGGCGTAAAATATAAGACTCGCACGAATGCCAATAAGATTGATATCAACAGAAACTTCCCCACAAAAGATTGGTCGACGGGTGCGATTGAAAACTGGAAACGCACGACGAAATCAAATCCCCGTCGTTTTCCGGGGGCAGAAGCGGGGAGCGAACCTGAAACTAAGTGCGCTCTTTACCACCTTGAAGATTTTCAGCCTGATTTTATTGTCTCAGTTCATACGCCATTAAAGGTTTTGGATTTTGATGGGCCGAAGGTGTCCCCGCCGCCCAAGTTTGATTATCTTCCATGGAAATCGCTTGGGAACTATCCCGGCAGTTTGGGACGCTATATGTGGTTGGAAAGAAAGACGCCTGTTTTGACCATGGAGTTGAAAGAGAATCTTCCCCCGAATCTGGCTCCCTTTGAAAGACTCCAAGATATCATCGGTTCTTTAGTGAAGTTGGAGACTGAGAGGGATACCAGGCCGACGGCCTCGCCCCCTACGAGCTTTCTCCCAGTAGCCTTAGAACATTAATCGTTAAACCAAACAAAAATGGAAACGGGACATGATCCAAAGACCAAGTCCCGTCTCGTACGATCCTCAAAGAAAGTGAACATTGCGAATCTGAGACTTCTCACATCATCGCGGATTCATTCTTGAGAGACCGTTTCATTTGCAGTATATCGCTACCATCATAGAATGAAAGATCCAGTGGCAAAAATCATTTGCCTTAGAATGCAAAGAGTTCTTTTAGATTCTGATCGATTTCGGTCGTTATATTGAGTTTCAAAGCCCCTAAATTTTCTTTTAATTGCTCGATACTTGTAGCCCCAAGGATCACACTGGTCAGATGGGGTTGGGCCGCCAACCAAGCTAAGGCCAGTTGCCCGCGTGTGCATCCTAGCGCATCGGCGATCTTCTTCATGTCCCGAACTTTCTGTACATTCTTTTCAGTGTAAAGAGATTCTTTCAACCAATCCACGCGCGACAGGCGTCCCTCGCTGACGCCGTTGTCGTACTTTCCTGTCAGCATTCCGGAAGCCAAAGGGGACCAGGTGACAAGTCCCATGCCGTGTTGAAAAGCTTTGGGGCGGACGTCGGTTTCAAATTTTTCTCGCGCAATAAGACTGTATTGAGGTTGTTCGACTTGGGGTTTGTAGTACCCCCAGCGTTCGCAGATATCCATGGCTTCTTGGATTTGGGCCGCAGTCCACTCGCTGGTTCCCCAATAAAGAATTTTTCCATGGTGAATAAGGTCATCCATGATACGCACGGTTTCTTCAACAGGAGTTTCGGGATCATAACGATGGCAGAAGTAGATATCCAGATATTCTGTGCCTATGCGCTGCAAACTTTTATTCACGGATTCTAAGATGTGCTTTCGTGAAAGTCCCTTGTCATTGATGTCATCACTCATCGGCCAGAAGACTTTGGAAGAAATCACCAATTCGTGACGAGGAAAGTCCTTGAGAGCGGCTCCCATAATTCTTTCCGATTCCCCTTTGGCATAAATATCGGCGATATCAAAAAAGTTAATTCCAGATTCATAGGCCAGGTGCAGAATGCTGCGTACGGAAGTGAAGTCTTTGACGGTGCCCCCGAAGGTTGTCCAGCCGCCAAGTGAGAACGAACTCAACTTCAGTCCTGAGCGACCAAGATTGCGATAGGGCATATTGGGATTGAACATTGGGGCCTCCTTCTGGAAGCCCCATTATCTTAATGAAGAAGGGACGGTTGCAAGTAATGATTGATTTCGATAAGTCGATCTTGCTGACTGACGACGCTATCTTGAATCGCGACCAACTCTTTGAGTAGATTATCTTTGGCAGCCTTAATAGCTTGATAGATGTCTTCATGGACACCTTCGGCTTCGACGGTTGTCCCACTTTCGTTTAAGACAATGGCGATCCGATAGAGTTTTTTGAGTCCCTCGGGAGTAAACTCCTTCCCGTCTGTTTCATACTGAATCGCCAGTTTTCTGGGGTCTCTGGCGACAACAGCAACGACGGTTTGTGGAGTTACAAAGGGCTCAAAGTCAGCAATCTGTTGATAGATAAATGACTTAACTTCCGGGTTTTGTTCAATAAGTTGTATGGTGGGATTTAGAAGAGTCGTCATAGGCGGCCTCCTTTTCCTCTGCTCTTATTGTAACAATGGGGTCGAAATTTGTCTGGTCAAGTTCGGGAGATTTCAAAAAAATATTTGAAAACCAATAGGTTTGCATTAGAATCCCGGACCTGGACTGAGGTCATGTTTCAAATTGATATGGGCACTACGAAAACTGAAATAAAGTTAGATTCATCTTGGAAGAAAAGGCTGGAAGGCGAGTTTGCTACGGAACGTATGCAGCGCCTGAAGTCTTTTCTTTCTGAGCAGTATAAATCCGGCAAGACCATCTATCCTCGAGGAGATGAGTATTTTGCGGCGATGAATCTGACACCTTTTGACAAGGTGAAAGTGGTGATTGTGGGGCAAGACCCTTATCACGGTCCGGGGCAGGCTCATGGACTTTGTTTCTCAGTTCGTGAGGGAGTTCGTTTTCCGCCGTCCTTACTCAATATCTTTAAAGAGCTTCATGATGATGTCGGCGTACAGATTCCCAAGAGCGGCTCTTTAACCAAGTGGGCAGAGCAGGGCGTGTTATTGTTGAATGCTGTTCTTACAGTTGAGGATGGGAAGGCAGCGGCCCATCAAGGAAAGGGCTGGGAAGAGTTCACGGATAAGATCATTCACTTGTTGAATGAAGAAAAAGAGAATCTGGTATTTATCTTGTGGGGCTCTTATGCTCAGAAAAAAGCCTCATTCGTTGATCGCAAAAAACATTTGGTCCTTGAGTCGGTTCATCCTTCGCCGCTTTCTGCACATCGCGGATTTTTTGGAACGAAACCTTTTTCCAAAGCCAATGCCTACCTTCGTGCTAAGGGAATTACTGAAATCAACTGGGATTTGGTGAACGGTCACTAGGTCAATTTATCATGTTGTCTTGTTTTGATACAGGTGCTCTTCCTGAATGGGCGTCTGTTAATGCGCGTTCTCAGGGTGCCGATAAGAAATCATTTGAAGAATAAAAGGGGATAAGCATGAAGTGGATTCTTATAGCATCAATGATTTTGGCGACCACATTGGGGATGGGATCGACGGCAGAGGCGGACACGAAAAAGTCGCGCACACCGGCAAGTGCCGATCAGCGCTCTGAGGTCTCAGATGTAGTTAAAAAAATTCGTGAGGATGATGAGGGGCTGGTTGTTCTATTTAGCAAAAATGCGGGCTCCTATTATTTGCGACGAGATGTGGCAGAGTTTGATGCCTATCGAAAGAAGCTTGAGGAGAGCCTTTCTGGCAAGAAGCCCGTAAGCGTCACGTATGAGCCGTCGCAGCTCAATATCCTTGAAGTGAAATAAAGCTCCGTTGTAAACTGGTCTCCGTTAAAAGGAGACCAGTATGAAATTTCTTGTTCTATCCGTTATCGCTCTTTCTTTCTCATTCAGCTCTTTCGCGACCACTAAAGAAGAAGTTCAACAAAAGACCGGCGAAGCTGTGTCCGCTGCGGCCGACTATTCCAAGGAACAAAAAGAACAATTCCAAAAAGATATGGAAGTGAAGTTGGCTGATCTCAAATCTGAAATCGCCGAACTGAAGAAGTCTGCGTCCGATAAAACCGGTGAAGCAAAAGCGGAAATGAAAGAACAAATCAAGGCACTTGAAAAAAAGCAAAACGAAATGAAAAAGGATCTTGCGAAGCTAAAGAAGAGTTCTGGGAAAGCTTGGAGCGAAATGAAAGCTGGCATGAGCAAGGCCTGGGATTCTTTATCCGAGTCCTATGAAAAAGCAAAAGCTGAATTTAAAGAAACAAAATAATGAAGAAAAACACACTGCTCTTTACCACTGAACTTCCGCGCCTCAAAGATCTTGGAGAAGAATTTCTTCTGATCTATGACGATATCCTTCCTCGAAAAGTGCCAGCATTTAAAAAGTGGGCTCAACAGTTTCCGTTACAATATCCCGTCAAGGCCGGGGAGGCGTTGAAGTCGGTGGAACAGTTTCCGGCTCACATTGCTAAAATCATTCGCCTTTGTGAAAACACCTCCAGTCGTCGTTTGACTGTGGTCGTTGTTGGTGGCGGAAGTGTGGGGGATTTTGGTGGCTTTGTTGCCAGCATCCTAAAGAGAGGCGTGAAGCTTGTGCAAATCCCCAGTACTTGGCTTGCTGCCATTGATTCAGCTCATGGCGGAAAAACAGCTTTGAATGTCGGGGCTGCCAAAAATCAAATCGGAACATTTCACCCCCCCGAAAAAACGGTTTTGGTTCGTTCTTTATTGATGGCACAACCTGAGGCGCGGGCCTTTGAGGGTTTCGGCGAGTTGATTAAAATTGCCTGGATCGTGGGGGGGGCGTTGTGGTCGCAGCTCTCCAAAGAGTATGAAGTGTCGTCCGCTGTCTTGTGGAAGTATCTTGCGCCTGCGATTGATGCCAAATACAAGGTGGTGGGGAAAGATCCCCATGAAAAAACTGGATATCGCCATGTCTTGAATCTGGGGCACACCTTGGGACACGCCTTGGAATCCTATTACAAACTTCCTCACGGGGTGGCAATTAATTATGGTCTGGATTTTTCTCTGCGCTGGAGTGTTGAGAAAAAAATCATGGCCAAGAAGGAGTATGACGCTCTTTTGCGAGCCCCGGTGATGGGATATCTGTTGTCTCCGGTGCGTGATGAACTTCTCCAGACGAAGGCCTCTGTTTTGAAGGATTTTAGACATCTTCTTTTAAGCGATAAAAAGAAGACCAAGTCAGAATCTATTCGTTTTATCTTTCTTCAAAAGCC
>JANJTG010000502.1 GCA_024711265.1 Bdellovibrio sp.
GTGCAGTAAGCGCGCGCCCCTTCGGGGCGTGAGGCGGCCGGTCGGCGCGGGTGCGTCGGCCGGCCGTCGCTTTTGCGGGCCCGTGAAGAAACCGTGAAGCGCGGGCCGGCGGCCGCTGGCATCGTCGGGGCGTGGCGCTGCCCCGACCCCTCTTCACGCACGCGCCGCGCGCCGGCTTCGGGCTGCTGCTGCTGACGTTGGCGGGAGTGGCGTGGTTGGCGGTGCGCGACGCGGCGGCGGGCCGGGCGGCGGTGGCGGCCGAGCGAGGGCGCCTCGAGGCGGTGGGGAGCGCGGCGTTCCGCGAGGAGCTGCTCGCGGCCCTCGATGTCGCGGAGGCGCGCCTCGACGCGCTCGAGGAGCTGCCGCTCCTCGACGAGGCGGGTTTGGTGCTGGTGCACGACGGCGTGCAGGTGGTGCCGCGAGTCGCCGGGGCGGCGCTGGGCGAGGACGCGGCGCGGGCCGGCGACGCGCGGGCGGTGGGCGACTCGGCGCCGCGCAGCGTGAGGGAGCCCGGCGATGCGGACGGGCCCGGCGAAGCCCCCCGACGAGTCGCCGGAACGACCCTGCGGGCAGAGACCAGGCCGCGCCCCGGCCCGCTCGCCGAGGCGGCGCTCGACGAGCTCCTCCGCCGTGGAGCGCCGGGGCTGGACGCGGCGCAGCGCGCGCTGGTGCTGGAGGCCTCGGCGCGTGGAGTGCCACCTTCGTGGCCCGGAGAGCCACCGGAGGCAGCGCTGCTCTCGACGCTCGAGCGCGGGGGGCTCCCGCCGCTCATGCAGCTCGCCTGGCAGGCGCCGCTGGTGGCAGCGGGGGCACGGCGGAGTCCCCGGCCGGAGTGGCTGGTCGAGCTGGCCGGCGCCGGGCGGGCACGCCGCCCCGGGAGACCGGGCCTCGACGGGCTCCAGGCGCTGGTGCTGCGCGCGTGGCCGTGGCTCGAGCGCGAGGCCGCGGGGCGCTGGTGCCTCGACGTGCGGCGGCTGGGAGAGGCAGCCTGGGTGCCCACGCGCGACTTCGAGGCGGCCTGCGCGCGCGGCCTCGCGGGCCGTCGGCTCGAGGTGAAGGCCGCCCCCGAGCCGTGGCTCGCGGCGGGCGTGCTCTCGGTGCGGCGCACGCGAGGAGCCGAGGTCGGGGGCGCAGTGCGCCCTCCGCGCGAGTCCCCGGTCCCGCAGGGTGCCGTGGCCCCGGGGGGCGCAGCGGCTGCTCCCGGCGGCGCGTCCGCCGTCGCGACGCCGCAGATGCCACGGGTCGACGGAGGAGAGACCCGGGCGCCGAGCCCACGGGAGGCGCTGCTGGAGAAGCGGTCGTCTTTCGAGGTGCGCGGCGTGGAGCTCGACCTCCCTGCGCGGCTGGCCGCGGTGGTGAAGACGCGGCGCGCTGCCGGAGTGCTCGCCGAAGAGGACGAGCTCCTCCTGCCTCCAGATGAGGGCCCGCTCTCAGCGCTCACGCTCACCCTCAGGTCGCCGCGCCTCGACGCCGCGGCGGCGGACCACGCCGCTGCCCTCGCGT
>JANJTG010000485.1 GCA_024711265.1 Bdellovibrio sp.
CACGCCGCGGTCGTCGAGCTGATCGCGCTCGACGACGCCAAGATCAAGTATTCGACGGTGCAGAACTGGTATCCGGGCGACAAGGACGGCAAGGGCGGCATCTACAACTTCGTCACCAAGCGCGGCGACTGCCGCGGCGCACGCTCGCACATCTCGTGGACCCAGGTCGAGACCGGCTCGGCGATCACCTGGAAGTACCCGAGCGTGATCCTGCGCGGCGACTCGTCGGTAGGCGATTTCCACTCGGTGGCGCTGACCAACAACCTGCAGCAGGCCGACACCGGCACCAAGATGATCCACATGGGGCGCAACACGAAGAGCACCATCCTCAGCAAGGGCATCTCCGCCGGGCGTGGCAGCAACACCTTCCGCGGCCTGGTGAAAGTCACGCCGAAGGCCGAAGGTGCGCGCAACTACACCCAGTGCGATTCGCTGCTGATCGGCGACCGCTGCGCGGCACACACCTTCCCCACCATCGAGGTCCGCCACCCCACGGCGCATGTGGAGCACGAGGCCACCACCTCGCGCATCGGCGAGGACCAGCTGTTCTACGCGATGCAGCGCGGCATCAGCGCCGAGGACGCAGTGTCGATGATCGTCAATGGCTTCTGCCGCGAGGTGTTCAAGGAACTGCCGATGGAATTTGCGGTGGAAGCACAGAAACTGTTGGGCGTGAGCCTCGAAGGCAGCGTCGGTTAAGGAACAACGGGAGAACGGACATGCTGAAAATCAACAACCTGCACGCTGCGGTCGACGGAAAGGCGATCCTCCAAGGCCTCAACCTGGAAGTGAAGGACGGTGAAGTGCACGCGATCATGGGGCCCAACGGCTCGGGCAAGAGCACGCTCGCCCAGGTCCTGGCCGGGCGCGAAACCTTCACCGTCACCGCAGGCAGCGTGGAGTGGGACGACCGCGACCTGCTCGCCCTGCCCGCCGAGGAGCGCGCCCGCGCCGGGCTGTTCCTCGCTTTCCAGTATCCGGTCGAGATTCCCGGCGTCTC
>JANJTG010000245.1 GCA_024711265.1 Bdellovibrio sp.
TTAACTCGCGGAAAAGATGGGATGACCATTTTCTCTGGCGATGAAATCACCGAAGTGCCGACTTATGCGCGCAAAGTCTTTGACGTGACGGGAGCCGGTGACACGGTGATCGCGGCGTTGTCTTTGGGCCTGGTGTCGGGATTGTCTCTTGTGAATTCCTGCATGCTTGCGAACTATGCCGCTGGCGTCGTCGTCGGCAAAGTCGGCTGCGTTCCGTGCGAAATCCCCGAACTTCAAGAGTACATCCAAACCGCCCACTAGAAGGCACACCGTATCCTTTTGAAGTGTGGCGCGTTTTTATCTCGTTTTAAAAAGTCTTAAGTCGGTGGATTTCTACCGACTGATTTTGTGAGCGCAATTTATTGAGCTCGGTAAATAAAACAGTCATGCGGTCGTAGGTATCAATAGAAAGATCTTTCCACGCTTCTTTTGGATTGAACTCAAGATTTGTCGAGGTAACAACTTGTCCTTGAGACAAAATAATCTCGGTCTCTTCGGAGGCATGAATGGCAATGCGAGCATTTAAAAGGTGGGTTAACTTTTTGGCGCGCACATAGGCAGCCGCCGAACGAATGAAGTGGCGTTCAAACTTGTCGGCGATATCTTCGGCGGTCAAAACATCTTCGATTTCAGGAACGACGGTGTCTGTTTCCAACTTCTCCATCTCCTCCTCCTCTGGAAGTTGTCGATACCAATTCAGTCCCACGGCTAAAATGGCCCGCACCGATTTGAAATGTTCTTTGGTTAAGCCATGGCGAGCACAAAAAATATCAAATCCTTCAGCAAGAAGAGCCGGATCGAGAGGTTCGTAAAAAATATTTTCGTCAAAGTGGGGTGCACCTAACGACTGACTGAGCTTTAAGATGGAATCCAATGCCAACACATTTGAAAACGGGCCCACATAATGAATGTCATCGGAAACGGTGCTGACGGAGGTAAAATCACGATTGAAAAAGGCCAGTTCTCTTCGTCCGACTTTCAAGCTGATATTGTAAGGTGGGTTGAGGCGTTTGATTTCATCTGTTTCTAGAAGAGCCGCCTCCAGAGGACTGCCGACTGTCGTGACCTGAAGATCCCACACTTGCGTGAGCATTTCGAGTTTGCGAGTGTCGCGATTTTTTTGCCCACGGAAGTAGCTGTTCACGCGGTCATGTAAGGAGGTGGCTTTGCCGACGTACAGGACTTCACCCCAGCGACTGATCATGCGATAGACGCCTGGCTTTTTGGGAAGGCTCAGGCGTTTTTCTTTGGGGAGCGGATATTCGTATTTGGTCCGAACCGTTTTGGGAGTTTCTCTGAGCCATTCTTGAAGCTGTTCAAAGCCTAGAATTCCTTTTTCTTCAAGGGCCGAGCTTAGACCTTGCCAGATGATTTGAGTCGCTTGGACGTGGTTGTGGGCGCGTTTAAGCTCTCCGGAAGGGCATCCGAAATATCCCGCCAATCCCTTAATTCCGCGAGTCGGGAGATTGGGGAAAAGTCTTTTGGCAATTTCATGAGTGCACAAAATGGAAAAGGGCATCTCTTGTTGAAGTTTGCGATAGGCGTCCTGTAGAAACGGTTTTTCAAATTGCGCAAAGTGGATGATGGCGATGGGGCTGGCGCCTAACTGAAGGTCTATAAACGTCTGAAGTGATGCCAAGACATTTTCCAGAGGACGAGCCGCTGACATGTCTTTTTCGTAGATGCCTGTAATGAACTGAATACGACGGGGAACGGGGTGTTCGGGAGGTTGTTGAATCAAATAACTTTCAGTGGATTCGGAGTGAAGAGAACTCCAGGCAATCTCAAGAATATGGGCTGAATCTGGTTTTGCACCTGTCGTCTGCAAATCTAGGAAAAGCACGGGTTGTTTTTTAAGACTCACGACATGACTCCCAGAACGTTTTAACATCACTCAGAATCTGACGCGAAACCAACTCTTGAGGGGACCTTTCAAACCAACCTTCAGGCATTGTCTCGGCATAACTGTTTTGCAGGAAACGAGAATCTAACATCACAATCACGCCGCGATCTGATTCAGAGCGAATGACTCGGCCAGCGGACTGAATCGCTTTAGCCATGGCGGGATAGACATAGGCATAGTTAAACGCATTGTCTTTGCCATAGCGGGTTTCATAGTAAGTTCGAATTTGTTCCCGTTCAAAATCAAAGTTGGGAAGCGCGGGCCCGACGACAAAGGCGCCAATCAGCATGTCTCCAGGGAAGTCCACGCCTTCAGAGAAAACGCCCCCTTGCACACCCATTAAAAGAGTCGCTTTCTGCCCGGACTTCAGTTCTTCAAGATACTCTTGAATTTGCTTTTGCTTCATCTCGCGCTCTTGAGCCAGAATTTGAAAATCGGGAAGTTGCAGTTTGTCTTGAGTCATGCGCATAAACTCAAAACTGGGAAATAAAGCAATATAGTTGCCTGACTTCAACTGAGTGATGCGAGAGATGGTCTCTGCAATCTTTCCCGCGTTCAAATGGCGATCAGAAAACTTTGTCGAGATCTGAGGGATGATCAGCAGCTTACGGTTTTCTTTTGCAAAGGGTGAAGAAAACTCTACCTGTTTGGTCGTTTCCTCGGGGAACCCCAAAAGCTCCTGATAGTAAATAAATGGTTTTAACGTCGCCGAAAAGGCAACCACGTTTTTAAAAGCCTTATAGGCAAGCTTTAAGTGTTCTGAAGCGTCACAACAGGTGATTTTCAGCATCTCTGTGAAGTTGTTGCGTTGGTAGGTTTGAAAGAACTCCTCGCCACTTAAGCTTAAAGAATTCACAAAGTCAGACCACAGATTCATCATGCGCAAGATCGGGTCTTGGGGAAGGACTTCCGAACCCGAATCCAGATACTGCATCGTCATGTCGCGGATTTCTTTTTCTAAATCCAAAAACGGATCAAGATCAATGTCGACTTTTTTAGAAAAACCTTCTTTGCCATAAGACTGAATCAAACGCCGTGCCTGATTCGTCAGAGCTTGCGAACGAATGGAAAATGAAGGGGACAGCTTTGCGAAATCTCGCTCTAACATCGCCAATTGCTGCGTCGAAATGCTGGGGGAAAAATAGTCTTGAGCGCGTGACGGAAGATTGTGGGCTTCGTCGATAACAAGATTGGCTTTCTCGTTTTCTTCAAGCAGGGGTTCAGAGAGGCGTCCTAAAAGACCCCGAGGAGCAAAGACGTAATTGTAATCCCCGATGACGACATCCGCACGTTCAATCGCTTCGATGGAAAGCTCGAAGGGACAGACCTGAAACTCTTCGCCCATGGATTTCAGTTTCTCACTGCTTAGGCTGCGCAGTTTCCCCAGTTTGTTGACAAGATCATGCTCGGCAATTTTCTTGTAGTAGTCCTTGGCATATTCGCAGTAGTGAGGATTGCAAAGGGGTTCTGCTTTCAGGCACATCTTGCTTTTTGCAGTGATGGTTAAAGAGCGAACCTTACAACCTTGCTCTTGAATTCGTTCGACGGCCTCTTCGGCCACCTGATGTTGCGAGTTTTTAGGTGTCACATAGATCACCTTTTGTCCTCGCGCTAAGGCTTCTTTCAAAGCAGGGTAAAGGATGCCTGCGGTCTTTCCAAGACCCGTCGGAGCTTGGACCAAAAGTGGATTTTCTAATGCAAAATGTTCTGTGATGGTGTCGACCAATTCTCGCTGTCCCGGACGTGGTGAGGAGAAAGGGAAGGTCATTTCAGTGGCCATCTTCTGACGTTTTTTAAAAAGCTTTTCTTTGATTTTAGTGTCGGCGACCAACTCCGTCAGTCGTGTTTTAAGCCACTCTTCATAACCATCGACATCCAAAAAGATTTCTAAATCGCGAGATCGGAAGTTCCGCGCAGAGACTAAATGCAGATTGAGTTTAGGAGTTTCGCCCGTTTGTTTAAAGTGCATATAGCCATAAGTGCGAAGTTGCCACACGTAGGGGTGGTTGGGGGCCATCTCTAGCTTCGAATACAGCTCTTCCATATCGAAAGCTGATTTGATCTCTTCAATCTGGGCGGGGGCTTCGACCACTCCGTCAGCGCGTCCCGAAACGACAAACTCATAGGGGTCGCTGGTAAAAGAAAGACTCAGGCGTTTTTCAGGTGTGTAGCCTGAGATCTCGCGACTGCGCCGTCGTTGCACCATTTGGTGAATTTCCTGACCGCTGGTCGGCGTGGCTCCGTAACCTGAATGTGTCTCGATGCTCCCGGCAAGGGGACTTGGAATAGCAAACTGAGTGACGTTCAGGTGAATCTTTTTCATCGCCGGAAGAAGTATTTAAAGCTGTTAACCATAAGAAGGGAGATCACAACAAAGCTGAGTCCCGCCAAAATAGCCGTTTTGATGCTGAAAAGATCCGTCAGCTTCCCGATCCCCAGATGCATGGCGATCAGCATGATAGAGTCGGTGGCCATCATATACGACACGGCCGAATCCAAATCCTCGGGGAACTCTGTCGAGACCCAAGAGATCGTCAATGGGTAAAAGGGGGCGATCGTGAATCCCGTCACCGTCAGGAAGAGAGGGTGAATAAAGACACCAGCCAAAGTAAAAAGGCCCGTCGCAATGAGAGACAACGTAAGATGGAATTGCGGGGAGCGTTTGAAATGAACCAAGGTGAATAAAAGACGTCCCGCCATCATGCAAACGAAGAAATACGAAACATATAGACTTGAAGCCTCCATGTTGTAGTTCCAAGTTCGCTGCATATAAAGGGCTAAGCGAGAGGAAATCATGATCTCCGCTGCCACGGCTAAACTGAGCATGATGGCAAGAAAGAGCTGCGGCCGGAAGTTCTTTTGTTTGTTGGCTTTGTGCGCCTCTGCGGAAAAGGACGCTTTGGTGTGAAGAGATTTGTGACTTGGGTGGAAGGTGTAGGCCAGCAGTCCCAAGGGCGCCAGCGAGGCCGTTGCAAAAGTCCAACGCCAATTCCCTGAGAGATATTCAACTGAAGCCGCCAGAAGTGGAGCTAAAAGGCTGGCCAGTCCATACATGGTGTGGAGCCCCGAAAGCATTTGTTGTTTGCGATGGGGACTGGACCCCATGGGCACAAGAATATTGGGAACTAAACCAATCACGCCCAAGCTCAGCCCGAAAATAAAACTACAAAGCAAAAAGACCGGGAAGATCGTGGACGTCGCCAGCCCCCATAAAGAAAGAGTGAGGGAGATAGCGCCACCTTGTAAAACTGAGAGTCTGTCATATCGACGCAGCAGATAGCGGCACCCATAGCTGGCAAAGAAGCCCGAGATATTGCTGAGGGCAAACATCAGTGACCCCATGGAGTCACTGACGGCGAATTGTTTCATGATTTCTGGGAAGAGAGGCCCGCGGATGTTATCCGTTAAACCAAAAACAAACAAACTTGCGTAGGAAAGAAAGATAAAGGGCCAAATCATGGCGCCACTATAGAGATCCCGAGGGCGGATGACAAGAGTGCCTTATGTAGAATTTTCTTGGGGCCCCAGGCGGCCCTGGATTTCCAGCCCGTTAGAGAGGCAATCCACTGAAATTCCTAGGAAATCGAAGGTCCTTATGCTACAAACTCGGGCTCACATAATCCTTTAACCAAAGGGACTGTTTAAGGTCCCAGCTGTAACAAGCATGGCTGTAATAAGCCCAAGGAGCCCGAAGATGGAATTAAGCAATGGCAGCGCCGAAAGCGCTTCGTCTGCACCTCTGAATTATTCTGACGACAACGTCGCCAAACCTCTCGAAAATAAACCCGTCAATTTTTATTCTCTGACACTGGAAGATCTGAAGACCTATCTCAAGGGAAAAGGGAAAGAGCAGTTTCGTGCTCAACAGATCTTTAAATGGGTTTATGAACAAAGAGTCACTGATCCAGAGCAAATGACAAACTTATCAAAAGAGTTCCGCGCAAGTTTGCCCGAAATTCTTTCCTTTGAACTTCCGCGCGTGATCACCCACTTAAAGTCTGTGGATGGAACGCAGAAGATGCTTTTTGATATGGGCCAGGGGCAAAGTGTGGAAGCCGTTTTGATTCCTTCTGAGGGCCGTCTGACTTTGTGTATTTCTTCTGAAGTGGGCTGTAATATCGCCTGTAAGTTTTGTTTCACTGGAAAACAAAAATTGAAACGTCGATTGCGCACGGAAGAAATCGTCGGTCAGTTCATGCAGATTCATGATCGTTTGGGCGAAGACCAACGTATCACAAACATCGTCTTCATGGGGATGGGCGAGCCCCTGGATAATCCTGAAGCGGTCTTTAAGACGATTGAAGTGGTGCATTCTCCGTGGGGTATTAATCTTTCTCGTAAAAAGATCACGGTGTCCACGTCAGGCATTGTGCCTGAGATGTGGAGAGTTTCTGCCGCAAAAGTTCGTTTGGCTGTGAGCCTCAATGGACCTAACGATGAGATTCGCACGCAAGTAATGCCCATTAATAAACGTTGGAACACCACAGAGCTTTTGAACGCTTGTAAAGAGCATTATCGTATCACGAAGGATAAGATTACATTTGAGTACGTCTTGTTGAAGGGGATCACGGATCAAATTGAACATGCCCGCCAGTTGGTAAAGCTTGTGAAAGATGTGCCTTGTAAGATCAATATCATTCCATTCAATGAACATCCGGGATCTGGGTACGAGCGTCCTTCTGATGAAACCATCGAGGCGTTCCATGCAGAGTTGATGCGCCTGGGGGCTCACGTTCTTTTGCGACGCTCAATGGGACGTGATATTTTCGCGGCGTGCGGGCAATTGACCAGTCAGGTGCCAAATAAGCCTGAATCCATGGATATTTCGAATTCAAAACTAGCGGGTCTTCCCAAATACAAACGTGAGATGTTGCAAAACTCTCAGCATCAGGAGCAATAG
>JANJTG010000281.1 GCA_024711265.1 Bdellovibrio sp.
AGGAGCCCATCTTGTTTCAGGGGACCTTGCGTTTTAATTTGGATATTCAAAATGCCTTTTCCGATGCACGCCTGTGGCAAGTCCTGGAGCAAGTGGGCCTGAAGGATTGGGTCCAAGGCCAGCCCGGGGGACTCGAAATGCGCATCGAAGAGCGCGGAAAGAACCTTTCCTTAGGGGAGCGTCAATTGCTATGCATGGCTCGCTGCCTGCTGCAAGAGGCCCCCATTGTGATTATGGATGAAGCTACAAGCTCTGTGGATCCGCAGTCCGAAGAAATCATGGTCCGCGCCACTGAAGAGTTCTTTTCAGATCGTACTCAGATCATTATCGCTCACCGTCTGTCCACCTTAGCCCAGTGCGATCGCATCCTCTGGCTGCAAAATGGAGAGATCGTTGCTCTGGGACCGACCTCAGAAGTTTTGCCTCGTTTTAAAAATACAGAACTGGTCTAAAAAATAAGTTTGCGGCTGCCGATGAAAAGGAGTATTTCATCGAAGCACAGATTTATCTTTTCAGCGTATTTTTGCAGCATGGCGGAGCGGTGATGGACAACAACAACCAGGTCCTTGAGAAAAATGAAGATCAAGACTCCGTTCTGAATCTGTCCGAGACCTGGTCGGCCCTAAGCCCTGCAGAACGTCGGGAGAAGTTTCTCGAACTTCCGCGCACGGAAGCTGAGGAACTCTTTTTAAGTCTCAAGACCCATGACCAGGCCGAACTCATTGCCGAGGCGGCTCCCCTTGAAAAACGCTCTTGGATTCGTCTCTTGGCTCCGGACGACGTGGCCGACTTGATTCAGGAAATGGGACTGGACTCTAAAGAAGATATTCTGTCTTTGCTAGACCCCCAAACCCGTCGTGAGGTCACCGCGCTTTTAGCGTATGCCGAAGACGCCGCCGGGGGCTTGATGAGTTCCCGTTTCGTTCGTCTTCGTCCTGACATGAGTGTGGATGAGGCGATCAGCTATATTCGCATTCAGGCAAAAACTCACGTTGAGACCATTTATTACGCTTACGTTTTGGATTCCGATCAGAAACTTTTAGGTGTAGTTTCCTTCCGCGAACTTTTCTCGGCAGCGCCGGGTAAAAAAATTGAAGAGATCATGCACACCGATGTTTTGAAGGTCCCTGTTGAGATGGACCAGGAACAAATCGGTCGCATCTTTGCCCAGCAAGATCTGATGGCCGTCCCGGTTGTGGATGAACACGGCATCATGAAAGGGATTGTGACCTTCGATGACGTGGCGACCGCCATTCAAGAAGAGGCCACTGAAGATATTCATAAAATCGGTGCGGTTGAAACTCTTGATGCTCCTTATTTAAAAATTTCAATGCTTGAGATGTTAAAAAAGCGTGGGGGCTGGCTGTTGATTCTTTTCTTAGGGGAAATGTTCACGGCCACAGCCATGGCTTTCTTCGAAGATGAACTTTCAAAAGCCGTCGTGCTTTCAATGTTTATTCCGTTGATCATCAGCTCGGGAGGAAACTCGGGGTCTCAGGCTTCGACGTTGATCATCCGTGCGATCGCCCTTCGCGAGGTGCGTTTGCGTGACTGGTGGCGCGTTCTGGGAAGAGAAGTCGTTACAGGTGTTTGTTTGGGTTTATTGCTGGGATTGATCGGCTTTATTCGCATTATGGTCTGGCCAAATCGTGAAGCGCTTTACACCACCCACTATATGCTAGTCGCAGCCACGGTGTGCGTCAGCGTTCTGGGCGTCGTCCTTTGGGGAACCATCTCAGGATCTATGCTTCCGTTTATTCTTAAACGCGTCGGCTTCGACCCCGCTTCTGCTTCGGCACCTGCTGTCGCCACGATTGTCGACGTCACAGGACTTGTGATCTACTTCACAGTCGCCAGTCTCATTCTCCATGGGGTATTGCTGTAACCAATAAACTAGTTTTAAAAAGCATAGGGAGCCTTGGCTTCTGGCTTCTCTTCGGCTGGGATTCGCTCATTAGGAGAATATATCGCAATTGCCTCAACCACCTTTTGAATAGAGTCATACCGAATAGTCACACCAGCCTTCTGGTCAATGAAAATATCTCCCCCTACTGAGTGAGCATGAGGATTACTGTCATCCTCATGAGTCTCTTTGAACGAAGCCCCTACAAATCCGCCTTTCGCTCCATCCAATGAGTATTCCCGCTCATCCTCCTGAGGAATCCAAAGAATATCCATAAGCTTGTTATTTTCAGATGAAAAATTCATCGACAATCTTTGAGCTCCCGAAGCTGGATCATCGTACTGGAGAGTGTAATACCCTTGAGACACCACTCTACTCGTGGGGCTACCCAGCTTGCCCTGTACATCTCCTTCAGTGGAACTCCCAACAACTAAGCTTCGAACTCTTGCGTAACTCAAAGTACGAGAATTAGTCATTTGAACCCTTGTTGCACATGCGGTCCCAAGAAATACAAAAACTAGTATCGCTAATCTCATTTCTTCCGCCTCTTTAACTGAAAGTTTTGGCCAAAACGTCTTTTAATCCATTGGTACGCGCTAGGTGTAACTTTTTTAAGTTTATCAGAATCATAAAGATAGTACTCAAGATTATTTGCATAATCCTCTTCAAATGAATTTTTTCCGTCGTCTTGCACATACCCGGTTTGGCGCCCATTCCAATATATCATTCTATTAGGCATGAGCTTTAAGTGCCAACCGGTAGCTAGATGATAGTCCTGCTGGTCTTTCTTGGGCATATCCTTAAAACTTTGATGCAACAATTCATGAGCCAAAATTCTCCCCAAACCAAAAGGAGAATCAAAGCTGGTGTCATAAAGGACTATGATACCATCAGCACTGGTTGCAGGATTTGGATGATCTTTTGACTTTTGTAACCGATAGACCCCTTTTAGTTTTTTGCTAAAAAGTACTTCCGGCAATTCCTCAAGAGCTTCTACAAGCCGCTCTTTTTCTTCTTCAGTCCACCTAACAGGCTTTTCCATTTTATGAGGCCAATCAGACGGAACTCCATTTTTAAATAAATTCTGCAAATACTCCGCAGCTTTGGTGAGAGATTTACAATGCGCCACCACATTTGTAGCTCGAACATACATCCCATCAGAACGAACGTAACCTCGCCTATGATGTCCCTTTACTAGGTACTGACCTTCAGGACAATTTTTCTCTAGCGCAAAAACTTCCAGACAAAAGAGCATGGGGATAATAAAGAAATAAAAGAATATTCTCATCAGAGAAAATATAACACTTCACACGAGTGCAAACAAATATTGATTTACACAAAAAACAAAAGATTTAAAATAAATCAAAAAGACTGGCACCCACTAAAGGGTGCTCTTGTTATGTTTTAATAAGGCCGGATGTCCAATCGCGAATCATCGCGAGAGTTCCCTGTTTGGCGTTGGCAAATTGGACTCCGTACGCCTGATTCTTTTCAGACCAGACGACCTGCCCTTGGACCTCGATGACCTCGTGACCATCAGGACTTTGGATTCGCATCGTGACGATGCCACCTTTTTCCAAAGCTTGGTCGGTGTTGAAAGACAGACCACCTTCAGAAATCGTATTCACGGCACCAATCAGCTCTCGATCCCCGACTGTAACGCGGATTTCAGAGTTCATTTTAAAGCGCTCATAGCGGCGTTTATTTTTTGGATCACGCAGGCGCAAGGCTTGCCACAACGCCAACGGGGCCAAAAGCAAACCGATCACCACTCCCGCCGTGCTTCCTCCGCCATTTCCTGAACCAGGACCTTGTCGGGTCACGGCTTTTACCAAACCACATCCTGCAGCCCCGCCACTTTCCGCTGCGGGAGCTCGCTCTGACAAATAAGATGGCTTATAGCTGGGTTGGTCGGAAGTCATCGACACCATTTGTTTTGAAGTCTCTATCAAATAACGAGCATCAATCCGCGCGCTTGTCGACACAAGACCATTGAGATAATTGTTTTGATCTGCCGACTGCATAATCAGTTGCTTCATCTGATAACCAGAAAGTGACGGTGCCTCACGGAATGCCAATCCAGCCATCCCTGCGACAAAGGGAGCCGCCATACTAGTACCTGACATCTTCATTGTTTTATTCCCAGGAACGGTACTTTCGATATATTCACCCGGGCTTCCAACATGAACGGAATGAGCGCCGTAGTTTGAGAAACTGGACAGATCATCAAAACGCGTCGTCGAGGCCACCGACAAGTTGCTTGGAACGTCATAACTAGAGGGATACATCGGCTGCATATCGTTGTTGCTGGCATAGTTACCCGCAGCGGAAACAACCAGAACACGACGGTCGTAAGCGTAAGTAATTGCATCGTGCAAGGCGCGACTATAACTAGCTCCTCCCCACGAATTGTTGATCACTCGAGCTCCGTTATTGACCGCATAGTAAATCGCCCGAATCGCATTCGAAGTAGAACCTGAGCCTCCGGCGCCAAGAAATTTCAGCGGCATAACAAGAACTTTGGATTCTTGCAAAGGACGAGCGAAAATATTTTGTCCCGCCCCCACAACAATACCGGCTACATGAGTCCCGTGATCATCGTCATCAAGGAAATTACCGGTGTTATTAATGAAGTTCCACCCATTGATGTCATCGACGAATCCATTTTGATCATCGTCAACACCCGGAATCCCGTTCGCTTCAGCCTCATTAACCCACAGAGCTCCGGTCCCGCCACTGCCATAGGGTTTGAAAACATCATGATATTTATCAAGACCCGTATCCACCACCGCGACAATCACTTTATCGCTCACCTGACTCAAAGCCGTCATTTCAACCCAAGCGGCTGCCACTCCAGTATTTGCGGAGGACTGCGCATAGGTCGAAGGATCCGTGGATGCCGCATTCGTGGAAACAAGTTGCTCATAAGACAAGCGCTCCACAGGGCCATTCGGGGCCACTTCACTTTTCTCTAAAAGAAAGTTCGGCTCGATATATTCAACATCGGGGTCATTCTTCAAAGCTTCTACATTGATTTTTTCGTTGGCATCACCCTTCATAGAAACCTGCAGGATGCCCAAACCCGGGAAGGAGCCCTTTAACGAGGCCTTTCCCATCAATTTATTCTGCGCTATGGCGGCCCCCCCCGAGGAGGCCTTAAATTTGATCAGATACTCGCCAGGAACAGCCGCCCCTGGAGGCTGCTGCTGAGCCCACGCCGTGACGCCGATCAGATTTAAAGAAATAAAAAGACAGCCTAGAATCCGTTTCACCGGTTCTCCTTCTTGACCCTTTTCTTTTCGGTCAGAAGTCTAGGTAGGTTGAGTGAAAAAAGTGTCTCTTTTTGAGATGGCGTAAGAGCTTGAAGAGGCTCGACTTAGCTGATACTTATTTTCAACCGATAATGTTTGGAGAACAGGACATCCAGCTATGAAACAACTTCAGAAAATCTTCTTGCAAGGTCTCGTAACTTTTCTTCCGATCGCACTGACAATCTACATTGTCTATGCCGGCATCGCGATCGTAGACAGTTTTCTTGGAGATGCTCTTCGCCAAATCCTGCCCATCTACATTCCAGGGTTGGGATTCCTTCTTACAGTCATCTTGATTCTCCTGTTGGGCCTTATGCTGAACAACCTCATAGCGGGAGGTATTTTCCAAAAGCTCGAGCAACGTTTAACCCAAGTGCCTTTTATCAAGGCCATCTACAGTCCCCTGCGCGATCTGATGAATCTATTTTCAAAAGGCGGCGGCCCGGGCGGATTGCAAAAAGTGGTTTTAGTCGACCTCGGCGAATCGGGAATTCGCGCCATGGGTCTTGTGACTCGTGAAAACTTCAAAGATGTGCCCGCCATCGAGCAAAATGCCGGTGATCGGATTGCCGTTTATATTCCCATGAGTTACGGCTTGGGCGGTTTCACATTGATGGTACCACGCAATCGTTTAACCCCTTTGGATATGCCCATCGAAAAAGCCATGAGTCTTGCCATCACCGGCTGGGTCAAAGCGGATAAGAACGAAGGAGAGAAAAAATAATGTCCGAGTCTTCTCTCACCGAAAACACCACAGGCAAAGCTTTGAAAATCAACAAAGACTCCAGTCGCTATGGCGTCTTTGCAGAGATTGGAGCCGGGCAAGAGGTCGCCCGTCACTTCTTCCAAGCTGGAAAAGCTTCTCAAACAATTGCAAAAACAATTTCAGCCTACGACATGGTTGTCAGTGATGACATTTATGGGCGTGAGGCCAATGGTCGTTATGTCTGTGAATCCCGCCTTTTGAAAATGCTGGGACACGAATACGATCTTTTGGTAGATCGCCTTTCGGGCTCCCGCGGCCCCCACTCTCGCTTCTTTGCCTTTGCAAATACGGTCGCAACGGCCTCTTCGGGAACCTCAAAACAGTCCCATGGTTGGATGGGTGTGCGTTTTCAAACTGAACCCGGCGGCCCCTGCAACGACATTATTTTGCACGTGCGCATGCTGGATCGTCATCGTCTGCAACAGCAAGAGGCCTTGGGCGTCTTGGGAGTGAATCTATTAAATTGCGCCTTTTATCATCTTCATCAGGTGGAACAGTTCATTCCTCACTTGGTCGAGAACCTCAAAGAAGGACAAATCGTCATCGATGTTATCAAGTTCCACGGACCTGATGTTGCACAATTCGATGTCCGTTTAATGAATTTAGAGTTGGTGCGACGAGGACTGGCGGAAGCCATCTTGTTTTCTCCGAACAATGAAATTTTAAATATTTCTGACGCTGTTTATGGCAAAGCTTTGTTGATTCAAAGAGGCACCTTCCGCCCCGTCACCGTAACCCATTTGGACGTCTTAAAAAAAGGCCTGGCGCAAATTAAAGATGATGTTCTGAAAACGGAAGGCAAAGAGCTGGATGTGCTGCCTATGCTTGAGCTGACCATGCACAATCTTCAGTCGGACGGACACATCAATGAAAAGGACTTTTTAGCCCGTGTCGAAACTTTGACAAGCCTTGGGCAGCATGTCCTGATTT
>JANJTG010000283.1 GCA_024711265.1 Bdellovibrio sp.
ATCCATATAGGAAACCTTCAACCGAGCATCTCGCGAAGGAGACGCATACGCCTCCCACTCTCCCTCAGATCCATAAATATTTAGCGGCAATCTCTCTGGATGATCCTTCTGATCCACACCCGACTTGATCGCTAGACTTACTGCAACCACACGGTCCTTCAAGCTGGTGCAGATATCAGCTAAGTTTTGGCGCATATCCCGAAGCGGATCAATTTTCAGATCACCACTGGCCATCACCATACGCAAATATTCGTAATAGTTAAAAGCAACACCGCGGAAAACAAATTGCCCCTTTTGCCAATCACCCGCGGGATCGGGGCGATTGCCATAAAACTGCTCAAGACTATAGAAGGGCAGAGCCGCGTTGCGTGCGCCGACAATCTTACCGCCAATATATTCCCCGGCAGAGTTCATTTTACCACCAACAAGACTGAGTGGACGGAAGTTTTTAAATCCCGATCCCTGATAAGGAAAGCTGCGCACAAATTTTGGCGTGTACATTCCCGAGGTCAAGGTGTTGTCGGGATGAGAATCAATATAGAAAATCCTTCCATCATCTGTGACTTTGTAAATCACCGCGACATGCCCGTTCGGATCATAAATGACGGTGCCTGGGCGCACACTTTCACGTCCCAGTTTCACCGGATAGAAATCCGTGTAAAGGCCGGTGTCTTCTTGCCCCATCAGTCGAAAGGAAGCAGACCAAGTCATATTCACAATCGTTTGATTAAGAATCTCCAGCGCATTGGGACTTCCCCAGCGACTGGCCACCACATCATAGCGACCAGTCACGTAGTTACCAAACTTCGTATAGCGCGCGTCTTTATTGTCTCCCGCTTGACGAGGACTAACATCACTTTGAATGGACATGGGCAGGCCATTCTTCCATGCAAAGTATCCTCGCAAAAAATAGGGCAAATCTGCACAATCCGCAAAGAGACGAAGCCCCGCAGGGTCCGTTCCCGCATAGGGATTGGCAGAGCTTCTCAAACAGGTATCCACTTGGAAGCACTCTCGTCGCTCGACAGCTCTCCCTAGATTTGCGACAAACTCTCCGAATTTTACTTCATCTTGCTCTGTCCACTGAGGCTTTGTGATGCGCCACCGAGAGTTACTTTGTGCCGAGGACAGACACGGAAGCAGAACCAATATAAATAGCAGGACCTTCTTCATGAAACCTCCTTGTAGTGTAGTGCCCCTTTTGGGCTCCGTTGAATAACAATTTGACGGCAAAAATCCCTGTATCAAAAATACCGTAGGGGTGATCTCTGTCACGCTTCTTGCTTTGAGGAGAGGAGTCTATGACAAAGGTTTAATTCATCTTATATATGGAGGACGTTCCATGACAAAGTTTCACACTCGCCGCCTGTGCGCTACCGTATTGAGCGTGTTGATTGCCACGTCGCCGATGTTGAGTTCAGCACAAGCTCTCGTCAATGAAGATGTCACTTCATTCAGCGAAGATGCCGCGGCCGCAGTAGCTGTTGAAAAGTCTCAGCTTAAAGTCGGTCAGCGCTATTTTATCGCGGTGGAAAGTCTGAACCTCCGTAGCAGCAACTCCACCACGGCAAATAACGTTGTCGCCAAACTTGCGATGAACGATGAGGTTGAAATCTTTGATCTTCTAAATGAAGCCACCCCCTTGGTTCAGATCAAGCTTCTAAAGTCCGCCGTGAAGTCTGACGTCGCACCAGAGCTTTTTGTCTCTAAAGACTATCTCAGCGAAAAACAAATTCTTCTTCCATCCTCCAAGTACTTCGTGATTCAAAACGTGGCGACAGAAAAGACCCGCGTTTATGAACGCTGTGTAGAGACTCCAAACTGCCCTCATAAACTTGTGATGGAAACTGAAATGGTTGTGGGACGCCCCGAGGAAGGCACCAAAGACGATCCACACGCCTTTAAAACATGGCTCGGTCACGCCAAGATCTCTGAATGGGTGAAATTCTATCAAGACGGAATGGCCCACTATCCTCACTGGTATAAATCAGGACAAGACCTTAAGACCATCCCAGGTCCGATCACGGAAGGTATTTCGAAAATTGCCTCTTCTCGAAAATGGATGGTAAAGGATTCTAATAACAAAGACACGATCTACGGTGCCTTCGGTTGGTATGCCGCCAAGGTGACCCCTTCGGATGACGTCAGCGGCATGAACTACCAATGGATTCACGGAACTATTGGTTGGGGTAAAGATGGGGCTGCGGCCATTGAACTCACTCGTGGATTCTTGATGAACTTATTTTCAAATCCTGGTTCTTCCGGTTGTACTCGCCTTGAAAATCGCGCCGTGGCTTACCTGCGCAGTCTTTTACCTGTCGGCACGGACATCTATCGTGTGTATGCCCGAGAGTCGACACGTGAAAAAGAAACTGTCACTGGTTTCTTCAAAAAGAAAGTCACCCCCATGCCTCGTTATGCCGATAAGTTCGGTGTGAATGGTCGTTGGGACTACATTCTTCTGACTAACGGTGCTCAACAAAGTGGTGGTTTGACGGCGGATGCAAAAACCATCATCGACAAAGCTATTCCCGTGATTGCGGGCGAGAATTTGATTGAACAAGGTTCTTATGAAATCGATCAATACCCCAATGCGACTCAGTTGAACTATAACTACACAGCTTCTTCCGGAAAAACGGGCGATCGTTATAAGATCGACTCTGGAAAAGAGGCAGATGCGGATAGAACCAACTTTAAAGGATATTTCTTAGTTGATGAAGGCCGCTTTATTGACTATCAACATCCTAGCTCTCAGGCCACAAAAGGAGCTATTCGTGTCAGCGGAATGGCGGATTTCATAAACTCAGTCCCTGAGTTCTTGGCAACTTCCGGCGAACACAACCCTCCTGCGGTGGAATTCCAGAAGGAGAATGACAACAACATGGGCTCACACGGCGGATAAGGACTTCTCTTTATGAACTACCCAACAGATGTCACTCTGGTTGGAGGAACGGGGCTCGTCGGACACGAGCTCCTTCTTATTTTGTCACACCTTCAACAGATCTCCACAATCAAAGCGGTGACCCGTTCTCCGTTGGGAAGAGTTCCCCCGCACACTGACAATATTATTTTAGATTTCAATAAACTGAATAATTATGCCGACGTCTTAAAGTCCCCGGTCTTTGTGTGCTGTTTAGGAAGCACCATCAAAAAAGCCGGCAGCCAAGAGGCTTTCCGTAAAATCGATCACGACTATGTCTTGGACTTTGCCCGTATCGCCGAAAAATCCGGAGCCCAAAAGCTTTTAGTGATTTCAGCCATGGGGGCCCATCCTCACTCGCGCGTTTTCTACAATCGAATCAAAGGTGAAATGGAGAAAGACCTACGAGAGCTTAAGATCCCTCAAATCGAGATCTTCCGCCCGTCCCTTATTTTAGGAGAACGCAAAGAGCGACGTCCAGGGGAAGAGTGGGCCCAGAAACTAAGCCCTTATCTGAACCCTCTTTTACGAGGACCCTTAAGAAAGTACCGAGCCATTCAAGCCCGTGATATCGCGAAAGCCATGGCGATTGCCATTCTGAACTTCCAACCAGGATTTCATATCTATGAGTCAGAGCAGATCCAGTATATTGCGGATCAGAGATAAGCGCTTCACGCATCCCTACTGAAACAAAGAATCCACAAACTCCTGGGAAGAGAACGTGCGAAGATCTTGAATCCGCTCGCCGACACCAATAAGTTTAATTGGAATCTGTAATTCTTGAGCAAGCCCAACAGCCACACCGCCCTTGGCCGTTCCGTCCATTTTGGTCAAAACAGCTCCCGTCAAAGTCAGCGCACTGTGAAACTCTTTGGCTTGCATCAAAGCATTTTGCCCCGAGTTGGCATCAAGAACGATCAAGGTTTCATGAGGAGCTTCGGGGATGACTTTCGACATCACTCGCTTCATCTTTTTGATTTCTTCCATCAAATTAGCTTGCGTGTGCAAACGACCAGCGGTGTCGACGATGACAACGTCGTACCCTTGAGCCTTGCCCTTGGCGACTGCATCAAAAGCCACCGCGCTAGGATCCGTGACACCCTCCGGAGAGAAGATTTCAACTTGAGCGCGATCAGTCCAGACCTTCAGTTGTCCCCCCGCCGCCGCACGGAAGGTGTCGCCCGCTGCGACCAAAACTTTTTTACCCTCTTTAGCTAGTTGCGCTGAAATTTTACCAATGGACGTTGTTTTGCCAGCACCGTTTACTCCGACAATCATCAAAACTGTCGGGCCTTCATTGGCAAACTGAATTTTAGCAAGAATACCCTGATCCGGGCTTGAAGAGTGAGAACCCGCAAAAATATTTTTTATTTCTTCCTTCAAAGCATCGCGAACCGTTTCGTAATCAGCACGCTCTTTTTTTGAAAGCTTATCTTCCAAAGCTCCCATCAAACGCTGGACCGTCGTGGGTCCAAGATCACTGGTGTAAAGAATTTCTTCGATCTCTTCCAGGTGTTTGTTGCTGGCATCTGTCTTAAAAAGACTGCGAATACGCCCAAAAAGATTTTCTTCGGTTTTCTTCAGTGCTTCTTTAAGATCAACAGCCTTTTCTTCGACGGCAATGAAAGCCTCTTTGGCCAGATCCGGGATTTCAATGTCAGAAACCACTTGCCCCGTGGAATCAATATGCGCCAACGGAACAGACTCTTCCACTTCCGTCGGCATCTCGCGCTTCGCCTTATGAGTTAGAGCTTGTTTGCCCCTGCGAAGAGTGTTTTTCCATACCCCATAGAAAACAACTCCCAAGATAACCGCGAACAGAAGTCCCGCGAAGATAAGGAGATTTTCAATCTGTTGAGCGTGATCAGGCGACATCATCTGCCCCTCCGACAATCTGCGTTAGATATTCAAAAAAAGACCTCTCTATCTATCGCATTTTATCGTCTGAGACCAGATGAAATGGCCCAAACTTTCTTAATTTTGCTCGGAATATACAATGCCCAACTCTTCCAGAGTGTATCGGGCCTCGTTAAGATCCTCACGAAGACGCTTTTCTTCCACGGGGTCCGCTAAAACTCGATACCCGGGATAGACCTGCCAAGGGGACAATGAAACAGCCACCACTGCGCGAGAGGCCAAATCGTCTTCGTTAAAGGTTTGCAGAACTTCCATCTTTTGATTGGGCCCAAAAACCTCAAGCACCCAAGCATGAGGAGCGACAGGTTCAGAGAACAATCCCGGATCCAGAACCCATAAAGTCCCTGCGACTCTCACCACCGGAGCCACGTGATAACGCCAACCAAAAAAGTCCTCTGGTTTCGCCGCATTCAAACTCCACAAAGAAAATCCATGGACCCAAATTTTATGAACCTCAAAACCTCGAGCCGCCAGTTGGGACGCTACAACATGGGAGCGCGCAAAACATCCATCGCGCAAATAATCATAGCGCAAACTGGAATCTGAAGAGATCTCACCCCACGCTTGTTTTAAATCCGAAAGTGTTTTTTTCTGATTCACATCCTGGGGCAGCAAAGCCAATAAGCCTTCATCAACTCTTCGCTGTTCTTCCTTCGTAAAATGAAGGCGGTCTCTTTGAAAAGCGGTCGCCAAAAGTTCTTTCAATCTTCGGCATCCCTCAAGATGGCATTTTCTAAGGCTCGGTTCAAAGCCCATCATCAAATTGTGTTTTCGGTAATAGGCTTCTCGCGCCGTGCCCGTGGCCCGTTGATATTGAAAGTCGGATTTGTTCGTAAAAAGAATTTTTTCGACGGAGAGGTCCTTTACAGAACCTGGAACCTCCACACGTTCTTCGTGCAAAGAATGTAAAGTCGGAACCTGTCCAAACATGAGATCGGCCAAGAAAAGCAACTGGGAGTTGTCACAACTCCAAAAGCGACCTTCATTTTTGTGACAGAGCACTTTGTGCCCTTCTGAAGAAAGAACTTCCAAGCCTTGAAAGGCTTGGGCACTTTGCAATCCGAAAAATATCAAAATGAGACAGAGACTCTTAAGCATATCCTCTTATAGGGCAAAGAGGATACCAGCCAAGCTCCCTCTATAGAGCGATCAAGCTTATAGATTCTTGACAGCTGCCAATCTTGGCCGCGGAATCACCCTTGTTTTCCAAAACTTAAACAGCGCATGGAGATAGACCCCATATCGTAACCTTCAAATTCAAAACTCAAGTGGTCGTTGGCATCCGCAGCTCCTAACACATAAAGTAAAGGAAGATAGTGATCAGGCGTAGGAACGCTCCATTGTCCCGCTTTGGTTTTTTGAGAGTCCTCAATAAGAGCTTTAAAATCTCGTTGTTCTAAGCGCCCCTTGACCCACTCATCGAACTCAATAGCCCAATCAAAACCTTTTTGGCTTTGATTCCAGTCTACGCGACGCAAATTATGAACGATGTTTCCACTTCCCACGATCAAAACTCCACGCTCGCGCAATGATCGCAGTGTCCGTCCCATTTCAAAGTGGAACGAGGCCGGTTCTGACATATCAATACTCAACTGCAAGACCGGAATTTGTGCCTCTGGATACATCTTGCGCAAGACGGCCCACGTTCCATGATCCAAGCCCCACGCACTGTCATCAGCTTGAATCGTGGGAGACTTTGAAAGTGTCTGAATATATTCGGCCATCTGGGGATCTCCCGGAGCTGGATATTGCACATTGAATAGCTCTTGAGGAAAACCATAAAAATCATGAATCGTTTTAGGATTCTGCATATGAGTGACCCAGGTGCCCGCACTCAACCAGTGCGCCGATATACAAAGAATGGCCTTGGGACGAGGCAACTCTTGCCCCAGGGAAGTCAGCATTTGCGTGAAATTATTTTCTTCAATCGCATTCATAGGATTGCCATGCCCTAAAAACACTAACGGCATTTTGACGTCTTGTTTATTATCATGACGATTGATCAGCATATCGAGCTCCCATGCAGAGCGAACTTTCCATAATCCCCAAGCGGCCAAGAGGCCCCCAGCTCCGAGGATCAGTGATCTGCGTTTCAGGTTCGGTTCTTTTTTCATGTTCTTATTATCGAACAAATTTGATTATCTCGATAGTAAGCAAAAACAGATAAGACTGTTCCTCTAATGAAACAATCCAGGAAGGATGCTATTTACCATTTTTTAATTTTGCGTAAATCAACGTATCTCGGCGTTGGCCATTCTCAATCGCGTGTTGGCGAAGGCGCCCTTCAAGGACATACCCGCATCTTTCCGCGACACCTCCAGAACGCGCATTGGTCCCAGAACAATGAATCTCTATCCGAAAAAAACCCAGATTAAAAAGAACCGCTTCCAAAGCTTTGACGGCCTCACTGATATACCCTTGCCCTTCATATTTTCCCAAGATCCAATAACCCAGCTCACAGCGATTATGATCCCAAGCGATGGTATGCACTCCGATATTCCCGATATAAACCTGGCCATCATTCAAAAAAATTCCGTAGTCGAACATCTTGTAGTCGGCCCACTGTCGATGGGTCATTTCAATATACTCCCGTTCATCATGAATCCCTTTGGTCCAAGCGACCCAGGGAAGAAAACGGCCTAAGCGATTCCGATCTTCATCCACGTAACGAAACATGGTTTCCGCCAAATCCATCTGATGTTTGCGCAAGGTGATTCTTGAGGAAGAAATCATCTCGGGAAGATATTGAGTTTTCACGATCCGCCTCACAGGTAGGGGTTCGACGTTATTTTATCTTGGCAGTGAGATCAGAAAGGCGAATTCCCGCAAGATAGTCCATGGAATTGGCTTCGATCCCCTCAACCACTTCGTCCAAAAGTTTTCCCATGTTACAACTGACGACACACTGTTTGACCGGCTCTTTGCACGGAGTTGCGATCAATTTTTTATCGCAAACGGCAAGATAGATATCTTTCAGGGAAATCTCTTTAGCGTTCTTCGCAAGTCGTACGCCTCCGGCTTTGCCCTTAAAAGACTCCAAAAGTCCCGCCTCCACCAGTTTCGACAAAAGACGACGGATCACCGTGGGATTTGTACGAATACTGGCGGCCATCTGTTCTGACGTCATCAACTCACCTTTATGAAAGGCCAGCGCCGTCATGACATGAACTGAGACAGAAAACCTTTGATCGACCATGATGACATTCTATCCCATCGAGGAAAAATAAACAATCTCAAGGACATATACGAGCCTTTTATTCCATTGTTAGGACACCTCACCTTATTGTATCTATAATTGTTGCATTTAATTTCAACCACCGTTATATTGTGCTTATATCTGTTACATTCAGACCTTCACATGGAGAACCAAAAATGAATCATACGAATATTAAAGAAGCCCTGGAGTGGCGCTATGCCACGAAACGATATGACAAAGACAAAAAAATCTCCGCTCCTGACTGGGAGCTTTTAAAAGAGTCCCTGCGCCTGGCCCCGTCAGCATATGGCATCCAGCCTTGGCAGTTTTTCGTTATTGAAAATCCAGAGACTCGAGAAAAACTAAAAGCGGCCTCCTGGAATCAAACACAAGTGACAGACGCCAGTCACTACGTCGTGTTCATTTACAAAGAAAAGATAGATGAGGCTTTCATTCAAAAATACATCGATGAGATGTCTAAACTTCGGAATACTCCGGTGGAATCTTTGGATGGACTCAAAAATATGCTGACCCAGAATCTAGGCAAAGCTCCAGAAGAAAAAATCCGAGTCTGGTCACAAAGACAAGCTTATATTGCCATGGGATTCCTTTTGCAGACCGCGGCCCTTCTGAAGATTGACGCCACCCCCATGGAAGGCTTCGACCCGTCGGCTTATGACAAAATTCTAGAACTCGAAGGTTCGGGCTGGAAGACGGTCGCCACCGTAGCCTTAGGCTATAGACATCCTGAAGATGCTTATCAAAACCTGAAAAAAGTCCGCTATCCCGAAGACTCTGTCTTCAAATTCATCAAATAACATCCTCGACCATCCCTCCTAAAAAACAAACCCCCGAGGACTCCGTCTTCGGGGGTTTATCTTTTTCAGAATAATCTAAAATTTCTTACTTAATGTCCTGCAAAGACACAGACACCATCGTAGAAACACCACGCTCTTGCATGGTCACGCCATAAAGCTTCTTAGCCACTTCCATGGTGTGCTTATTATGAGTCACGACGATAATCTGAGAGCGTTTCGCCATCTCACGAACCAAGTCATTGAAACGGAAAACGTTCGCATCATCCAATGGAGCGTCAACCTCATCCAGCAAACAGTATGGAGAAGGCTTCACCAAGAAGATCGAGAACACCAACGCCACCGCAGTGAGCGCCTTTTCGCCCCCTGACATCAAAGACACGTTTTGCATCTTTTTGCCCGGAGGACGCGCGATGATCTCGATTCCCATTTCGCCCTTTTCGGGATCTTCGATCAACTCCAATTTCGCTTCCCCACCGCCGAAAAGGACTGGGAAGACGCGAGTGAAACGATCGTTCACCAGATCGAATGTTTCTTTGAAACGTTTTGAACAGATTCTATTGATACGGTCGATCACTTTGCGAAGCTGTTCTTTTGCTTCTGTCAAATCCGCATGTTGTTTCGTCAAGAATTCATAACGTTGAGCGGTCTCTTCGTATTCTTCAATCGCTGACAAATTCACTTCGCCGATCTTAGAAAGCTTTTCACGAAGCTCTTTGAGTTCCGTGTCCGCCGCCAAGAAGTCCCCTTCGCGGTCCGCGTATTTTTCTACGACATCTGGAAGGTTCAACATGTAACGTTCACGTACTTGATCAATCAAGTACTGCTCTTTCATCTTAGCTTGTTCCAGCTTCAATTGAGAGTCGTTCATCTTGTGCTGTCTTTCATTGCGCGCACGCTGAGAAGACATAGCCTCTTCTTCGATCGCGCGAGCACTTTCAGACATCACTTCGTATTCGTCTTTTGTACGAGACACTTGAAGTTTCAAAGTCTCGACCTCATCCAAAAGACGCTCAAATTCAATTTTCTTTTCTTCCAAAGTCATTTGGCTTTCGGTCATCTGAGAATTGTAACCTTGAGCCTCTTCACTCATACGAGCCAACTGCGCTTCCAAGTCACCCAAGGACTTGGAAACCATTTCAAGCTGTCTTAAAACACCTTGATACTCTTGAGTTTTGGAAGCGGACTTCACCTGAAGGTCCGTCACTTCCGCCTGCAGTCCGTCAAAACCCATACGAGTTGAGTTCAACTCCGTATTTAAGGACTCGACTTCCATCTCAAGCAAAGTTTTCTTTTCTCGAGCTTCAAAAAGAGCCTGATTCAGCTCTTCCATCTTCTGCTCTTGAGCTTCCAATTGCTCGGAAATCTTTTTCACTTCGCGCTCTTGCTTTTCAACGGCGGCTTGCGCGTTGGCAAGTTCGTTTTCAGCGCGCTCTAAATCTTTACGAAGTTCAGTGACTTTGATTTCTTGCTCGATTTTGCGTTTTTGCGCACCTTCAAAATCGTTCACAACGTTGTTCAATTGCTCTTCGGTTTTCTTCAAAGCCGCTTGTGCCAACGCCAATTTTCCAGCGAATTCGTCTTTTTTGTCAGACAATTCTTTGATCTCGCGACGACGTTTCAAAACGCCAGAGTCTGCGGATTCAGAAGAACCCCCTGTCAAAACTCCATCCGCCGTCAAAGTGTCACCATCCACAGTGACAAATGTCCAACCCTCATAACGAGGACGAAGGGCCAAAGCGGTGCGGATTGAATCGACGATCGCCACACCATCCAAAAGATAAGCGACGGTGTTTTTGAACTTATCTGTCGCTTGAACGACATCTTTCAAAATAGCCTGAACGCCGTGCTCGTTTGTAGGAGCCGCCGCGCGATTCATGCCACCCGCATTATCTTTGGCCGAGATGAAGCTCGAACGACCCGACTTTTGTTCTTTCAAATGAGTCACTGCTTCCAATGCAACGTCAGAATCAGAAGACAACAACATTTGCAAACGAGAGCCCAAAGCAGCTTCCATCGCCACTTCGTAAGCCGCCGGAACTTCGACAACCTCAGAAACAGGTTGGAAGTGAGTCACAACAGATCCATCCGCCATCATTTCCTGAGTGCGGGTCTTCTGCCAAAGCATGACTTGTTTCACGCCCTCTTGGAAACCTTCAAAATTATTTTGCAGGTTTTCCAAACCGTACAAGCGAGATGCCACTTCATTCAAAGAATCTTTGAACTGCTCTACTTCCACACGTTTTTGCGCTGCAGATTCAGTCAGGATTTTTTTATTGGCTTCAAAAGACTCAAAGTCATTCGCCAGATCCAGTTGCATCTGACGTTCTTTATCAAGTTCATTGAAAACTTTTTTACGGCGCGCTTCGAACTCGACTTGTTTTTCACGAAGTTCATTCAAAACAAGCTGTTCCGTATCTTGGCGTTCTGACAAGTCTGCGATTTGCGCACTCAAAGAGTTCACGCGTGCATCCAAAGAAGACTCGGACTGGCCGACAGCAAAAAGCTCACGACGCTTCGTCGTCAACTCTTCGTCCACTTGAGAAATACGAGAGTTGGAATTTTGGAAGATGTCGTTCTTTTCAGCGAATTGAGCTGACAAACTTTCGGCTTCTTCCTTCAACTCTGCGACTTGAGAATCCAACTGCGCCTTATCGCGAGACAAAAGCTCCTGGCGAGCTTGCTGCTCTTGCAAGATGGTACCGGTCATTTGTTCATTACGACGAGCTTGTTCAATCTCAAAGCGAAGCTCCTGGATCTCCATCTCTTTCTTCTGAACTGTGGATTGTTTGTTATAATATTCGGTTTGCTGTTCTTCGACGGCCTTTTCTTTTTCAAGAATCTGCAATTTAAGAACTTCCAACTGACCTTGAAGAGTCGAAAGGTTGGTTTCCCCTTCCACTTCCATGCTTTGAGCTTCGTTGAAAATCGCCTGAGCTTCATCCGCCGCACGCTTCAGCTCAATGTACTGAGCCGACGACAACCACAAATCTAGGTCTTCGATTTGATTTTTGATATTACGATAGCGCTCGGCACGTTGTGCTTGTCTTTGTAAAGAATCGATTTGGCGCTTTAACTCACCAATGATGTCCTGCAAACGCACCAAGTTTTGATCCGTCGATTGCAGCTTACGCTGAGATTCTTTTTTTCGTGCCTTGAACTTGGTGATTCCGGCCGCTTCCTCGATCAACATACGACGGTCTTCAGGTTTCGCCGTGATGATCTTACCGATCATTCCTTGAGCGATGATCGAGAAGCCCTTCGAACCCGCCCCAGTATCCATAAAGATCTCTTGCACGTCTTTCAAACGCGCCGGCTCTTTATTGATAAAGTACTCCCCTTCACCATTACGATGAAGACGACGAGTCACCATGATTTCAGAATGTTTAATATATTTCGCTGGGAACGCGCCGCCATCATTTTCAAGCGTCAGAGAAACTTCACACATCCCCAAAGGCGCATAACCTTCCGCTCCACCGAAGATAACGTCGGTCATTTGAGAACCACGAAGATCCTTGGCGGACATCTCACCCATAACCCACATGAGGGCGTCTACGATATTGGATTTACCGCAACCATTCGGTCCGACGATACCGGTAATTCCCGCATCAAAATGAATGACGGTGCGATCTTTAAAAGACTTAAAACCAACCAGTTCAATTTTTTTAATTCTCACTGCTGTTCCCCTCAAATACCGCCCTTGGTCTAGCTAGACCAAAGACCATTTCAATCTCGCGAGTGTTGGGAAGTATGTCAACAACAGGCTACGAAAAGGGAGTCTGAAGCTGAAAACTTAGGCAGACTTGAGAGAGGTTGTTTTGCAGCGCATCTTGAAGAGTGCCGTGTCTGCTTAGCTCTTATGCAACATTCCGCATCAGAGTTCAACAGATTGAAGGTGAAGACGCTCACAATAAAAAACGGCGCACCAGTTTTGGTGCGCCGCACATTTTATGCTTTATCAAGAGAACTATTGGCAGCGAACGATTTGTCCTGATTGGTTATAAAGAGTGTATCCGCTGCAGCTAAACTGAGTTCCACAGTTCACCCACTGAGAACCATCCGTGTGAGGGCCATTACACACCTGAGTCGTATAACCATTGTTATAGTTATTATACATACACATCTGAGTGTTGGCTTGCTGGATGTACTGGCCATTCACCACTTGATAACAAAGATTGTTGATCATTTGGTAAGAGCCATTCACATTCGAACACAAACTTGTGTTCACTTGCGTGAGTGCACCGTTGATATTCTGATAACAAAGATTATTAATCATTTGATAACCAGACGTTGCCACCGTGTTGCTCTTATTGTCCTTGCTACAATTCGCAAGTCCAAGAGTCATTGTTACTAGAGCGATCACCTTAAAAATTTTAGACATCATATTTTTTGTTTTCATATAATTTTTTCCTTGATGACTAATCCTTAGAGCAAGACCGCGGCCAACACATGCCATGCCAATGATATATCAATCGTTCTCACATCTTAGCTCTTCATGGAAGAAGCATGGAGCTCCTCAAATTTGTCGGAAGTTTTGACAGTGCCGCCGTTGGGCACCGCACTTTGTGTCACCGCCTTAGACGATTGTTTCACTCTGAAACAACATTCTTGAGCCTTGTCTTCAGCACTTTGGCTGCAACTTTCAAAGGATCCCTCCACGTCGGTGGATCTTCACAAAGAACCGCCAAGACATCGTGGCGACCAAAAACCCGGGCAAAATCAGCCGCCGTCATTCCATGAGCATTTTGCAAAGTCATATCAGCGCCATAGGCCATCAACAGCCTGACAATCTCAATGTACCCCTTGAATGAGGCACCCATTAAGACTGTATTGCCCCCACGATCCGCCGAATTCACGGAAGCCCCTTGCTCAAGTAAAAATCTTACTGTCTCAAAATGATCATTGTACGCCGCCAACATCACCAAGGAATATCCGCGATGATTACGAACCTCAATATCTTGTCCTTGCGCCAAGTATTCACGAAGAGCTTCCCTATTCCCGCAACGAGCCTCTTCAAAAATGAGAGGCTCGCCGATCATTGTCTTTTTATATTCTTCCCATGTCGTCATTCAGTTCCCCTAATGATGTGCGGAAGCGCCCCCTTGCAAGGACTCCGTGTACACTTGAATATTCATTCGTTGCGCCACTCCAGCTCCGTATTCAGGATCGACCTTCATGAAAACATCCACCTGACGTCGTACGATCTC
>JANJTG010000297.1 GCA_024711265.1 Bdellovibrio sp.
ATCTTCAAAGTTCAGCTCCATATTAAACCCGGCAAGGCCTAAAGTTCCACCAACGGAAAGGCCCGCCCCTACTTTTCGGTCTTCACGCATCTTCAGCGTCGAAGAATAAGAGAAGCTGTTGTTGGAGTAGTAAGTATTGGTCGCCCCCGGAATAGAACGAATCTCTGCCGCCACAGATCCCGGCTGAACCGCGGGCACGGCTGCTTTTGGAGTCACGGGCTGCACCGTTTCCCCTTGTTTCTCAGCTCGCATATTGCGACTGTATTCCGCCTCAATCGAAGAGGATTTTGTCTTAATTGTTTGAGGATCAGACCCTAAACCTAATGGAGCTCCCTGAGCAACACTCAAACTCAAGAAAAAAGCTGCCCCCATTGAGCACATTGAAAGTTTAAACATAGGACCTCCCTAATAAGAGATCTAAAAAATGCGGGCTTTGACGCCTTCTTGCTGAAGAAACTTCCGAATGGCGGGACCATCCAATGGCTCCAATCTAAAAAGAAGCTTATGGACAAGATCATAAGTTTCTTCCGCTTTCTTAGATCTCAAGTTGTTTGTCATGTATGCCACGTCATCGCTGATTGTGACCGCATTATCAAGCAGTCTTGCAATATCCTGATTCTATGTGGTTTTATCCAGTAGCACTAAGGTTTTATTGAAGTTCGTCATCAAACGATCTAGCTGTTGAATGGTGTTAGTCACCGAGCCTTCGTTTTTTTCCACCAACTCGATGATTTTCCCAGCCAAACCATATCCCTGGGAAATTAATTGATCAATTCGTGGGGGATCCTCACCGCGAACATAGTCTCCCGAAGAAAATTCGCCCGCCACACTTGTGCCTGGCGAGATTTCCAGAAACTTTTCCCCAATCACACCCGCAAGATTGATGAAAAATTTTGAATCTTTCCGGACGCTGGTCCAGGCCTTCTTATCAATGGTGATCGTCAAGCGCAGCTTAACCTCTTCGCCATCTGCCATTTTGTAGCTGGGATCAAAAGCAATGGATTTAACCTTGCCCACTTTAATACCCATGACTCGTACCGGAGAACCCTCTTCGATGCCGCCCGCATAGTTATACATCACATGAAGTTCTTTGGCGTTTGAGAAGGGGGAAATGAAACCCATGAAATAGGCAAAGACCGCAATCAACGCGATCGAGACTAACGCCAGCAAACCCACCTTGGTTTCAACCTTCATACGTTCTCCTAATAAAGATAACTAAAAGTATAGGACAAAATAAAATCAATCACAATAATTGCAATCGAGGCCACGACCACCGTGTTTGTCGTCGCGCGCCCCACACCCTCAGCACCCTGTTGGCATCGAAAACCAAAATAACATGCCACCAGCGGAATTACTCCACCGAAGCTGGCGCCCTTGATGGTCGCAAAAATAATGTCTTTAAACTGAACAAACCGATGCATCGAAGCCAAAAACATCGAGGGGGTGTATCCAAGATACGATTGGCTCACCACCATAGCAGAGAATATACAAGCCATGTTGGCGATGACAGTCAGAATCATTCCCCCCATCACGCAGGCTAAAAATCTTGGCACCACCAAATAGTTCACGGGATCAATTCCCAGCATACGAAGAGCATCCACTTGTTCCGTGATTTGCATGGATCCCACTTCTGAGGCGTAACCAGCACCGACTCGAGAACACAGCAAAAGAGCGGTCACCAGAGCGCCCAGTTCGCGAAGAATCAAAAGTGCGGCAAAACCCGGAACCATCGAGTCATTTTGAATGACCATTTTCATGTGAAATGAGGACTCCAGAATTGTAACCACCGCCGCAAAACAAACACAAAAAACGATGATTAAAAGGCTTTTATTGGCCACGAAATAGAGCTGATGGACAAATTCTTTTTGCCTAAATGGCGGAACAAAAAGACCAGCAAGAGTTTCAGAAAGAAGTGTGATCATGAGCGATATCCCCTCACCATAATCAAAATGACTTCTCCAACATGGCTTGTAAACCAGTCCATAATCACAATGCAAACCATCGTGGAAACCGCTGTGGCGACAACGGATCTTCCGACGCCTTTGGCTCCGCCCGTAGTAGTGTATCCTTTATACGTACAAACCGTGGCCAAAACCAAGGCAAACGCTCCACATTTAATCAGCCCACTTAAGATGGAAACGGGGCTGACAATCATAGGCACATGACGAAGGTATTCTTCAAAATTGACGCCCGCAAAGGCTTGGCCCATCAACATGCCGCCAAAAACGGACATGATAAGGCCGCCACCTAAAAGGAAAAAGCTGGAGACAATAATCCCTATGAAGCGCGGTAAGATAATCTCTTGAATAGGGTCAGCCCCGAGGCAGCGAACGGCATCAATCTGTTCCGTCACGCGCATGGTTCCTAGCTCCGCCGACGTGTAGGCTCCGACTTTCCCACTGAGCATAAAAGCAATCAAAAGAGGCCCCACCTCGCGAAAAGTTCCACTGGTCGCAAGGCCGCCCAAATATCCTAAGGCGCCGAACTCTTTCATTTGCAACGCAAACTGAACTGTCATGATGGCGCCGACAAAGAAGCCTGCCATCGCCGTGGTAAAGAAGCTGTCGTAAGTCACCTTCCAAATTTGCTCAAAAACATCGTGAGTTTTTACTTTTTTGTAGAAGAATGTTCGCAGAATTCTTTGCAGGAACAGAAGCGCGCCACCGATTTCATCAAAAAGAGATATTACAAAGGTCATGCGCTCAGAACCTCTGACAAAAAGTCTTTCACTAAAGGGTGTTCGGAGCGCTTCAGCTCATCCGGAGTCCCCTGCGCCACGATTTGTCCTTTATCCAAAACAACGATCCGATCTGCAATAGAAAGGGCGCAGTTCATGTCATGACTAACCACCAGCGAGGTGGTTTTTAACTCTCGAGAAAGATCTAAAATCAATTGATTCACGGCTGTCGTCGTCACGGGATCTAAACCTGTTGTGGGCTCGTCGAACAACAAAATACGAGGCTCCAGGGCCACCGTTCGAGCCAAACTGACGCGCTTTTGCATTCCATAAGAGATCTGCCCGGGCCGTTTGTTTTCGACGCCCGCAAGATGCACCAAGCGCAAAGCTTTCGCCACTTTTTCACGA
>JANJTG010000326.1 GCA_024711265.1 Bdellovibrio sp.
AGCTGGGCGGCCGCTCTTCGCGGTCAATCTGGCATCGCGAAGATCACCAAGTTCGACACCACTGGCTTTGATGTCACTTTTGCTGGTGAAGTGAAGGGTTTTAATCCTGATCTTTACATTGAGAAAAAAGAGCAAAAGAAAATGGACACCTTTATTCACTATTCTATCGCAGCTTCAAAGATGGCCGTGGAAATGGCTCAACTTGAACTGACAGAAGAAGTGAAAGAGCAAACGGGAGTGATTATCGGGGTTGGTATCGGTGGTCTTGCGACCATCGAGGAAACCTCTATTAAGATGAAAGAAAGAGGTCCTGGTCGTATCAGCCCTTTCTTTATTCCTTCCGTCATCACAAACCTAGCTGCAGGACAAGTGTCTATTGCTCTAGGTCTTAAAGGCCCCAACTATTCTGTCACTTCGGCTTGTGCTTCGGGAGTTCACTCCATCGGAGACGCTGTTCGCTATATTCGCGACGGGGCAACGGATGTGATGTTAGCTGGTGGCGCTGAAAGTACTGTCTGCGGGCTTGCTGTGGGTGGTTTTGCTGCGATGAGAGCTCTTTCTACTCGCAATGATGCCCCAGAAAAAGCCAGCCGCCCTTGGGATAAAGACCGCGATGGTTTTGTTCTTGGGGAAGGAGCCGCGGTTCTTTGCCTGGAATCTTTAGAGCACGCGGAAAAGCGGGGTGCGAAGATTCTTTGCGAAGTTACAGGTTACGGTGTTTCCTCCGACGCTTATCACATGACATCTCCAGCACCGGAAGGCGCTGGCGGTTACAAAGCCATGGAAGCGGCGGTTCGCGATTCAGGACTTAAAGCTTCAGAGATTCAGTACATCAACGCCCATGGAACCAGTACTCCCGTCGGAGATGGTCTGGAATCTATGGCCATTAAGCGTTTAATGGGCGACAGCGCCAAGAATGTCTGGGTTTCAAGTACGAAATCAATGACTGGACATGCTTTAGGTGCGGCGGGAGCTATTGAATCCGCTTTCTGTGTCATGGCGATTCGCGATCAAATTGTTCCACCAACAATCAATCTGGATAATCCGAGCGAAGACTGTGATTTAGACTATGTTCCTCACAAGGCTCGCGAGGGAAAAATCGACAATGTTCTTAATAACAGCTTTGGCTTTGGCGGAACAAACGCATCGATGATTTTTTCAAAACTTAAATAGGTGAACCATGGTAGTTTATGTAGGATGCGATCACGCTGGAGTGGATTTAAAACTTAAGGTGATGGCCGCTCTTCCTCATATTCAATGGAAAGATCTTGGAACTTATACCGTTGAATCCATAGACTACCCCGATTACGCAGACAAAGTGTGCAAACACATTGTCGATTTAGAACTTGAAAATAAGAGAAAAAAAATCACAGACACTTTGGATAGCAATACAGCGGGACTTTTAATCTGTGGGTCTGGTCAAGGTATGGCAATCAGGGCCAATCGATACCCTCAAATTCGAGCTGCCTTATGTTGGAACGAAGATATCGCTCGCCTGGCTCGTGAACATAATAACGCAAACATATTATGTCTCAGTGCGCGTTTCACCTCACCGGATCAGGCTGAAAAAATTGTTCAGACTTTTCTTCAATCAAAGTTCGAGGGCGGCCGCCATCAGCGCCGTGTGGACAAGCTTTCTAGCGACACTGGTTGTTGAGGCTTTTCAATTCCCCTAGCTCAAGAGATACTTTATGCATTCGACCTAAAGATGCAGCAAGGAGTATCTTAAATGCATTCAACATCAATGCCTCTATCTCAAGTAGATTCTGAAGTCTTTTCCGCAATCCAGAAAGAAGCTGAACGACAACAGTTTGGTTTGGAAATGATTGCTTCTGAAAACTACACTTCTCGTGCTGTTATGGAAGCTCAAGGGTCCATTCTAACTAACAAATATGCCGAAGGTTATCCGGGCAAACGTTATTACGGCGGCTGCGTGAATGTGGACACTGTCGAAAGTCTTGCTATTGAGCGCGCCAAAAAACTTTTCGGCGTTCAATACGCCAATGTTCAGCCGCACTCAGGATCTCAAGCAAATATGGCCGTTTATCTGGCGGCCTGCAAAGCGGGAGACACCATTTTAGGAATGGATCTTTCTCATGGAGGGCACCTCACCCACGGTTCTCCAGTGAATTTTAGTGGTCTTTTGTTTAAGGCGGCCTCTTACAAGTTGGACTCCGAAACAGGACGCATCAATTATGATACAATCAGAGCGACAGCCAAAGAGACTCAGCCAAAATTGATTATTGCGGGGTACAGTGCTTACCCACGCACTCTTGATTTTGCGAAGTTCAAAGAAATTGCGGATGAGGTTGGAGCACAGCTTTTGGTGGATATGGCCCACTTTGCAGGGCTTGTAGCAACAGGACACCACCCTTCTCCAGTTCCTTATGCCGACTATATCACTACGACAACTCATAAAACTTTGCGTGGCCCTCGCGGGGGTATGATTTTGACTAACTCAGAGGAAAAAGCCAAGGTCATGAACTCACGCATTTTCCCAGGCATTCAAGGTGGACCTTTAGAGCATGTTATCGCTGGAAAAGCCGTCGCTTTCGGCGAGGCCTTAAAGCCTGAGTTTAAACAATACAGCGAACAGGTCATTCAAAACGCACAGGCCTTGGCTGAAGAAATGCTCGCTCAAGGATTTAAACTGGTCACCGGGGGGACTGACAATCATTTGATTTTAGTCGACTTAAGCGATCGAGAGATTACAGGAAAAGTGGCTGAAAATTCTCTCGATGAGGCAGGAATCACTGTGAATAAAAACACAGTACCCAATGAAAAACGCTCTCCGTTTGTCACAAGTGGGGTTCGAATCGGAACACCCGCCCTGACAACAAGAGGCATGGGGGTTCTTGAGATGAAGCAAATCGCCAAGTGGATCGCGCAAGTCCTTAATAATCCTGAAGATGTTGGAATGAAGGCGAAAATCCATGAGGATGTTAAACAGCTTTGTAAGCAGTTCCCTCTTTATTAAGATTTTTTTAGACTTAGAGGGCTTTCGTTTTTAAAAAAGTGCTTTGGATCCGATGACTTATTAAGTATAATCAAAGCATGACACCAGGATGGAAGCAGCTCGTTAGTATTGCAGGAAGCATCTTCACAGTGGGAGCACTTGGCTCCTGCTCGACTTTTCATACTCCTTTATCGCGTGAGTACTTTGCGGCCGGGAGTATCCCCTCACCAACAAAATCAAGAACCGTCTCTTCAGATCAGGCTCCTTATATCGAACAGGCCATCACTTTTGATTGGCCCGTAGATAGCGCCAGAATGACTCGCGGATTCTTGCCAAACAAAAGACGCCCTCACCTCGGCATTGACCTGGCTGCACCGAAAGGAACGCCCATTCTGGCGTCCCAAGGCGGCACCGTGATCTATGCGGGTCGTGAGTTCCGTGGTTATGGCAAAATGGTTCTTGTGGAGTCTGGGGATGGTTGGGCCACGCTGTACGCCCACTTCGATAAAATTCTGGTCGCCGAAGGTCAGAAGGTTCATCAAGGTGAAGTGATAGGCGCAATGGGCCGTACCGGAAGAGCTACCGGTGTTCATCTTCATTTTGAGATTCGCAAAAACAGAGGCCCCATAGATCCACTCCCGCTCTTGCCACAAACCGCAACAGCCAGCCTCTAAATCTTCAACCAAAGAACCGTAACAAGACCCTCGAGGCGGTAGCGCCCCATTTCTTCGCTCACTGCATCCAATACAAATAAAAAACCCACAACCTATTCAGTTGTGGGTTTCCTCAAAGCCCGGAGGCCCTTGGTTCTATTCTTTTAAGAAATTAGAACAAGTTCAAGTTCGCAGACAATGCAACGTTTGTTCTGTCGCTGCGGATGTCTTTAGGAGTGAACTGAACGTTCGGGTAAAGGTAGATATCACGAGTCAAAGAGATACCGATACCCATTGATTGATAAGGTTCCATTTGGATCAATTCGCTAGACTCTTCGTACTTAGCAAATTGGAAGTATCCAAAAACAGTTCTGAAAGAGTAGTTGTCGTTGAATGAATACTCAGCAAATGGGAACAAACCCACGCCGTAGTCGTAGCGCATGTTATCTGCTGCAGAATCAGCAAATGCACCTTTAGAAAGCTCTTTATCCAAAGAAAGGCTCAAACCACCTTGCCATTTAGAATCACCGAAATCCGCCAAAGCAGTTTGGTTTACAGCCAAGTTACCCATCAAGTTGTAGTAATCAGTTTGATCTTCTTCAGTGTAGTGAGAATAAGTAACACTTGAGATCATTTGCATATCCAAAGCACGGTATCCGTGGCTGTAGTCAAGGTACGGAGTAGAAACTTGAGTACGCTTGATTTCAGCACCTTTTCTAGAAGGACGAGGATCTTGGAAAGTGCTTTGAGTGATATCACCATGGAATGGATCCATAACTACGATACCAGTTCCAGCAGACAAGTTACCACCTTTAGAAACGCGGTAGTTCACACCCACGTTACCAGAAAGAGCAGCCAAAGTTTCAATAGTCGCAGATGCACGGTAGTTAGGACGGATAGAATCAAATGGCTTATTCAAAGAACCGCCAGAGTAACCAAGGCTGGATTTGAATGACCATTGAGATTTAGAACCAAGCTCAGAACGCATACGCGCATTCGTGATCTCTTGGTCGATGTCTTCAGATTTCTCTTCAGACTTTTGAACATCAGACACCTTTACAGTGCTTGTGTTTGCATTTTGGTTTTGAGCCTGCTCCTCCGCTTGAGCAGAAACTGCAACCATAGAACCCGCCAAAATCAGTGACATCAAAACTTGTTTTTTCACTGTTTTCCCTTTCATTAGTGGTTATTTATGTTTTAAAAACTTCCTTAAATTCTTTTTCCAAATCCATCGAACTCTTTCGGCCCCCAGAATACTGGAGATCGACAAGGGTCAAACTGGTCCCAATTTGGAGCCACTATCCCCAATGAGCAAGTAAGGTGCCACGACTTCAGTCCCGTTTCAACACCATTTCT
>JANJTG010000348.1 GCA_024711265.1 Bdellovibrio sp.
TGTACTTGAGCACTCGTCCCAGCGGGGTATCTGCGTGTTTTCCCTGCCACAGCTTTCTGGAACCCACTACAAACAACCGCTCCATGGCGCGGGACATGGCAACGTTCACCCGATTGGGGCTGCGTAGGAAGCCAATCCTCCCATCTGGGTTATTTCGGACAGTGGAGAGGATGACGATACGATTCTCCTTACCCTGATAACTATCCACCGTATCGACCTTTACGAGACGTCGCGCAGACCCGAGCCAAGCCGCTTCGGCCTTTAGCTTGTCGATGAGCGACCTTTGCCTGCTATACATGCAGATAATGCCAATGGGTGGCTCTTGAGGGTTGAGGTCTTCCGCCATAAACGCCATGAAGTCATCGGACTCGACAATCTGCTGCAGCAACTTCATAACCACGTGCGCCTCCGCAGTGTTCCAGGTGTCGTCGCGGGCCTCGCTTTGCTGCTCGTAGCCACGGCGACCAAGCGTCGAGGTGTCAATCCAGGTCACTTGTTTTGAGAGATGCTCGGGAAGCAAGTCGTAATACTCGGGCGGAGCGCCCCTGCCAGTTTCAAGCTTGCCGCCGTAGAAGCACTCCGACACCAGCTCGCCGATATCGGGCGCCATCCGGTATTGGGACAACAATGTCGTTCCGACCTGCTTACCATAGGAGGAGTTAAAGAGCCGCTCAAAGTCGCTCCGAAGAAGCGATGAATCGTCCTCAACACCATAGCGCTCACGAACTGCTTCGCGAACTTGGTCCGAGAAAGTCGGCGGCAGCTGGAGGTGGTCACCGACCAGAAGGATTCGGTGACCAGCTTGCATCGCAACGGCCAACTCGCTGGGCGCAGCACGCCCGGCTTCGTCGATGATGACCCAGTCGTAGATGTTTTGGACGACTCCCGCACCACGGTAGCCGACACCGACGAGAGTGCCCGCAACAACGGTCCGAGACTTGGCCAAGAACTCGGCGAAGTTAGCGTCAGACGAACCCAAGGCAGCGACCCAATCCTCAGACAATCTGATTATCCGGAGAAGCCTTTCGATGGCATCCTGCGAGCGAACTTCGTATTTTTGGGCCAGACCGTCACGAATCTTGTTCAAGATTTCGACTGGAGATACCTGTGCATCGACCTGATAGAAGTCAGCAGCGATGTCGTATAGCGACTCCTTCAGCGCGCGCAGTCGTGCGTCTATCAACGCTATAGACCGCTCGTCTTCCCTGACAGTACGCCCTTGTAAGGTCTCAATTCGGTCGCACAACATCCCAAGCCTCTGGTGAAGGTCAACCATTTCAGAGGCATATCCCTTCGGCAGCCCGAATGCAGTCGCAAGTTCAACAATCCGCTCCTTTTGCTCCGCCTTGAACGACTCTCGATATGCGTTTTCGAGTGATGAAGCATGCAGGTGCCGAATCGCGTCGGAGACTACTGACTCCGCGCCAAGTCGGACAGCGTTGAAGTCCACGCCCATGGTGCGGCAGACCTCCATACCCTTCTCTAAAGCGTTGTTGACGGCTTCGTGCGCTTGGCTAACAAGCAGGATGCGCCGTGCCCCCTCCTTCGTCATCAAGTAGTGCAGCAAAGACGCGATAAACCAGGTTTTTCCC
>JANJTG010000355.1 GCA_024711265.1 Bdellovibrio sp.
GGCCAGCGCCACGCCGACGACCAGCGACAGGCCCGACCAGTCGGTGTTGGCGAGCTCGACGGCCAGCGAGAAGGTGAGCGACGCGCCGGCGCTGGACAGCCAGGTGCGCCCATGCCGCCCGCGGCCGTGGGTCTGGTGCTCGGCCACCAGCAGGCAGGGCTGGGTGTCGTCCTGGCGGCGCCCGTGCGGCCCGCTCTGTCCGCCGCGCGCGCGTTCGATGAGCTGGGTGTTGGTCGAGTCGGTGCGGGCGACGACCTCGACCGACAGCCCCGGCAGCAACGGCGACAGCTCGCGCCACAGCGCCTCGGCGCCCCAGTGCAGGTGCGCCGGGAGGCCGCCGTTGCCGGTGCTGGCGTTCATGGGCTCAGCGTCGCGCGGCGAGCATGGTGCCGCGGCAGGTGGCGGCGCCGCAGTGGCAGGCGAACTGCTTCTTCAGCGCCTTGGTGTGGCGGCCGTCGAACACGAGGCCGTAGTCGTAGAACAGCTCCTCGCCGGGCTTCAGCGCGCGCAGCGCCTTGATGAACACGCGCCCGTCGGTCTCGTCGGCCTCGCAGTTGGGCTCGCAGGCGTGGTTGATCCAGCGCGAGGCGTTGCCGCCGACCTTGGCGTCGATGACGTGGCCGTCGTCGATGTGGAAGTAGAAGGTGTGGTTCGGGTCGCTCGGGTCGTGCGGATGGCGGCGCAGCGCCTCGGGCCAGGTGATGACCTCGCCGACGTACTCGATGATCGTTTCGCCGCGGCGGATGGGCCGCAGCGCGAACACGCCCTTGCCGTGCACGCCGCTCTTGCGTACCTGGATGCGGCGCCCGGGGGCCTTGGCGGGAGCGGCTTGCGCGTCGGACTTCATTCGGTACATTGAAATCATGGGTGCGCGCGCGTGCGTGCGCGCGAAGCCAGCGATTGTAGGCAGGGAAACAAGCACATATCACGATGAGCAAGTCACTGATCATTGCCGAGAAGCCCAGCGTGGCGCAGGACATCGTTCGCGCGCTGACGCCGGTGGCCGGCAAGTTCGAGAAGCACGCCGAGCACTTCGAGAACGACCGTTACGTGGTCACGTCGGCGGTCGGCCACCTGGTGGAGATCAAGGCGCCGGAG
>JANJTG010000509.1 GCA_024711265.1 Bdellovibrio sp.
AGGGCTACGACAGCGAGCTGGGCGAGCGCGGCGCGCGCCTGTCCGGCGGCCAGCAGCAGCGCCTGGCCATCGCCCGCGCCCTGCTCAAGGACGCGCCGGTGCTGCTGCTGGACGAAGCCACCAGCGCGCTCGACGCCCAGAGCGAACGCGCCGTGCAGCAGGCCCTGGAACGCCTGATGCGCGGCCGCACCACGCTGGTCATCGCCCACCGCCTGGCCACCGTGCTCAAGGCCGACCGCATCGTGGTGATGGACAAGGGCCGCATCGTCGCCCAGGGCACCCACGCCGAACTGCTCGCCCAGGGCGGCCTGTACGCCGAACTCGCCCGCCTGCAGTTCGACCACGCCCCGATGGCGTGATCCCCAAAAACAAAGCCCCGCCGGAGCGGGGCTTTGCCTTGAACAGGGGTAGCGTGGTTCAGGCCGGGGTGACGTTGGACGCCTGCGAGCCCTTCGGGCCCTGCACCACCTCGAAGCTCACGCGCTGGCCTTCCTGCAGCGAGCGGAAGCCCTTGGCGCTGATGGCGGAATAGTGCACGAACACGTCCGCGCTGCCGTCCTCGGGGGCGATGAAACCAAAGCCCTTGGCGTCGTTGAACCACTTCACGGTGCCGAAACTCATGAACAAGATCCTCGAATGCGGTTGGTCGAGCGTGCCTCGTGTCCCGGTCCCCCGGCCGCGTGCACGGGCCGAGTATGAACAAGGGCAAAACGCTTGACAATCACCCCAACAGCGCGTCGAAAAGCCCCGGCAGGCCGGCGCTCGCGGCCTCCACGTTGGCCAGCACTTCGGCCAGCGTGATCTCGCCGTCGTCGCCGCAACCGGCGGCCCAGTTGGCCACGACGGCCAGGCAGGCGTAGTCCAGCCCGAGCTCGCGGGCGAGCCCGGCCTCGGGCATGCCGGTCATGCCGACGAGGTCGCAGCCGTCGCGGCGCATCCGGCCGATCTCGGCCTTCGTCTCCAGCCGCGGGCCCTGGGTGGCGCCGTAGCAGCCGCCGTCCACCAGCGGCGTGCCGGACTTCGC
>JANJTG010000047.1 GCA_024711265.1 Bdellovibrio sp.
ATAAAGCTAAAGAAGCGGCCCCTGGGCTGAGGAGATTTTTGAGGGCGGCAAAATTTAATTTTCCAGATTGGATCAGCCAGTAAATAATGCCTGCAGAAAACAGGATCTTTGAAGACTGAACCAGGAGCTTTTTTGTATGCTTAACCATGGTTCAGTCTTACTTGAATTTAACGGGGAACTCTACTTAGAAATGAGTTGTCCAGATTTTTTTAAGATTTGTCAGGACAGCTTCAAGATTCTTAAGTGGCAAGGATGTCGGACCGTCACACAGAGCCTTTTCGGGGTTGGGATGGGTCTCAAGGAAGATGCCGTCCACGCCTACCGCCATTGCGGCACGGGCCAACGGCCACACCATTTCACCCCGGCCCCCACTGCTTTCGCCGGTGGCACCAGGAAGCTGAGTAGAGTGAGTGCAATCCATGATTACTGGGAAACCCAAGCGGCGCATTTCTACGAGGCCTGTCATATCGTTGATAAGGCGATTGTATCCAAAGGTCGTTCCGCGCTCACACAAGAGGATCTTGTCGTTGCCAGCATTTACTGCTTTTTGTGCGATGGCCTTCATATCCCAGGGAGCCAAGAATTGACCCTTCTTGATATGAATGACCTTGCCTGTTTTGGCCGTCTCAACCAAGAGATCTGTTTGGCGAGATAGGAATGCAGGGATTTGCAAAACATCAGCAACTTCGGCTGTTTCTTTAACCTGAATGGTTTCATGAACGTCGGTCAAAAGCGCACAGCCCAGTTCCCCTTTGATCTTCTCAAGACTTTTAAGTGCGGAGTTCGCGCCAGGACCACGAAAGCTCGTGGCGCTTTGACGATTGGCTTTATCGAAGGAGCATTTAAGAATCCAGGGAATACCCAAAGATTTAGTAATTCTTTGAATCTCTTTGCCAGTTTCTAAAACCATGCCTTCGTCTTCGATAATGTCGGGACCTGCGAAAAGAACAAAATTCTTTCCATCTCCCCAAGTGATGGTTTCATTTGGGGTCTTGAGGACCACTGGTTTTGTTAAAGGACCAAATCCTGTATTCATTAGAAAGCCCCTTTGACTGCGGCAATAATCTTATCTTGAGTTGCATTGTCCATATCAGGATACATTGGCAAGCTGATCACATGCTCTGCGGCCCAACGAGCCATTGGCAGTTCCTGTTTGGGATCTGCAGTATGCTCTTTGTACCAAGGTTGATCTGGCATAATGCGAGGGTAGTGCACGGAAGTGGGAACGCCCGCTTCGGACATTTTCTTTTGGAATCCCGCGCGATCTTTCACTGTGAGAGTGTATTGAGCCCACGCTGATTTGCAGTTGGATTCTACGAAAGGTACGCTGAAACCATCGGCTTTAATGGAAGAGAACGCCTCATTGTAGCGATCTGCCACGCGTTGACGTTGGTCTAGTTCCCAGTCGTATCTTTCCATCTTCGCCAAGAGGATCGCACATTGGATTGTGTCGAGGCGGCCGTTGATTCCAAGGCGCGTGTGGTAGTAGCGAGACTCAGAACCGTGTTCGCGGATTTCTTTTATGATTTTGTAGAGATTGTCATCGTTAGTGAAGATCGCTCCGCCGTCCCCGTAGCAGCCAAGGGGTTTTGCAGGGAAGAAGCTCGTGCCTGTCGCAGTCGTCAAGCTGCCACTGCGTTGGTCTTTGTAGCGAGCGCCGAAGCTTTGGGCCGCATCTTCGATAACGTGAAGACCGTGTTTTTTTGCAATGGCGTTGATTTTGTCCATATCAGGCATTTGGCCATACAAAGAAACAGGCATGATAGCTTTTGTTCGAGGAGTGATCGCGGCTTCGATTTTGTTGATATCGATATTGAAGGTCTTTGGGTCGATGTCGACATAAACGGGTTTTGCTCCGGCAAGAACGATCACCTCTGCGGTCGCGATAAAGGAGAAGGCCGTCGTAATGACTTCATCGCCTTGTCCGATGCCCAGAGCCATCAAGGGAACCCAAAGAGCGTCAGTCCCATTGGCGATTGTGAGGCAATGTTTTGTTCCAACGTATTTTGCCAGAGTTTGCTCAAGCTCAACAACTTCAGGTCCGTTGACGTAGGCGCCGTGATCTAGAACTTTTTGAATGCGTGAATCAATAGATGGTTTCAAAGCTTTGTATTGGGCTTTGAGGTCAATAAAAGGAATAGACATAAAAGGCCTCCAAATTTGAATTTTTACGACAGAAAAAGTATCCTCTTCTTCGAATGAAAAGTCTATCAGGACAAGGATTTAGGACTTTGGGTCGAGAGCTTTTTGAAGACTGTTGTGAAAGTGCCACGCGGTCTGTTTACAAAAGGCCTCAGTTTTTTGACGAAATGAGCCATGGTGTGACTATAATTACGCACTCCCGGGGTTTGATGATATAAATTATGAACTTAGTTCGGAGGTCGCTTTGATACCGGTAGTTCTGTCTGGGGGAAGTGGGACGCGTCTTTGGCCAGTGTCCCGCCAACACATGCCTAAACAATTTTGTGATATTTTTGGTCAGCCTTTGCAGACGTCGACCCTGCAAAGATGTTTGAAGATGGGGGCTCCCTGGATTGTCACTTCTCAGGCATTGCGGACGCTGACGGAACTGAACCTTAAGCAAAACAAGGCAGAGGGTGTGCGGGTGGTTTATGAGCCCGTTGGAAAAAACACCGCGCCCGCTATTGCGGCTTTATGCAAGCTTCTTGTGATTCAAGGAAAAAGCCATGAAGTGGTGGGGGTTTTTCCGTCCGATCATCTTATCACTAAAGAAGAGGCCTTTTTAAAAGTTGTCGAGTTTGCGAAATCTGTGGCTGAAGAAAATCGTGTGGTGACGCTGGGGATTACTCCCTCCTATCCAGAAACTGGATATGGCTACATTCAAACTCGCGCGGTCAGTATTAAAGAGCAGGGCCCGCTACGAGCCTATTCTGTCGTGAAGTTTCACGAAAAGCCAGATTTGCAAAAGGCCAAAGAGTTTATTGCTCAAGGCAGTTTCAGTTGGAACGCCGGTATTTTTGTTTTCAAGGTGAGCCACATGGTTAGTCTTTTCGAAAAACATCAACCCGAATTGTGGCAACAGTTTTCTGCTTTGAAGGCGGACTCGTCGAATCTTGAAGAAATTTACTCTCAAGTTCAGAGTATTTCGATCGACTACGCCATCATGGAAAAACTGAGTGGCGATGAACTGGCTTGTATTCCTACGGATTGTGGTTGGAGTGATGTGGGTTCGTGGGATGCTGTGGCCTCTTTGCAAAAAGGCCATGATGTTCTTAACGTCAAAGGGGGCGACAATTTTGTATTTGGAGATGCGACGAAGCATTACTCCATGATCGGTATGGAAGATGTGATCGTTGTCGATACGAAAGATGCCATGATGTTGGTAAAAAAGGGACAATCCCAGGATGTTCGTCACGTGGTGGAAGCCTTAAATCAGCAGAAGTCTTCTTTGTTGAAGGAACACGTTTATGAGTATCGCCCTTGGGGCTATTTTGAAATTATCAAAGATACCGAGCACTTTAAATCCAAGATGATTCGTGTGAATCCTCATTCGCAGATCTCTTATCAGTCTCACGCGAAGCGGGAAGAGCATTGGACCATCACCCAAGGATCTGGAGAAGTGGTTTTAAATGACCAAGTGATCTCAGTGAAAGCCGGGAGTCATGTGCATATTCCATTGGGGGCTAAACACCGCATTCGTAATAATACGGATGCTCTTTTGGAGTTTGTAGAGGTGCAGCTGGGGTCCTATTTTGGAGAAGATGACATCGTTCGATATGAAGACGACTATCGAAGAAAATAGAAAAGGGCCAAAGGCCCTCTTCTATTTTTGATTTTTTCGGATGGACTCTTCTTCTTCAGGTAAATCAACATCCACTTCTTCTTTGTCTGTTTTTACTTCTTGCAGCGTCGGACTCTTCGTCGCCGTCGCGCTGAGATCCGCATGGTAAGCGTAGAGAACGCCTCCATCTTTAAAGTTGGTGATCATTTTGCGAATGATCCCGGGGGCGACGGCTGGGCATCCCCAACTGCGCCCAAGGCGACCTTGAGCTTTCACGAAATCTTCGGAGACATAACTTGCGGCGTGGACGACGATGTCTCGTTCCGCAGCCTTATCGTTAGAAGGCTCTAGGCCGTAAAGATTTAAAGATTCTCCGTGTTGGCCATAGTAAGTGTTGCCTCCCAAGTACAGCCCTAGAGACGACATCTTCGATCCATCAATATTTGAGAATTTAGCGGCGATGTTGACCCCAGAGCCTTTGCCGTGGGCGACGAAATGTTTGGAGACGGCGCCGGTCTTTAGATTTAGGACATACAGTCGGCGCTCGCTGGAGGGTTTAGAAAAATCAATAATCGCGGCGGTTTCCTCTTTGATGGTGATCTCTCGATCAGCCATATAGGCGTTGCCTTTTCCTCGAACTTTGGATTTGACGATGACGGTTTTTCCTTTGTTGATGTCGAGAAATTCAAAAGTTCTTTGCAGGGCTGTTTCTGGGACGCCTTGTTTTACGAAGATATCGTAAAGTCGCTCTTCGTTGATCTTAACGTCATAGAGGCTTCCGGCAAGGCTTTGCAGGCTAAATAGGGTTAGAGTGAGCAAGCTTAGCAGCTTAATCATGGTAGGTTCCTTTTTGCGCGCAGTTCACGTTCTATAGAGTTCATCCGTTCGGAAGATATACAAGCTGTATGCCACCTGGTTTGGGGTTTATTGCCAGGACATGAATGCTCGGCCCAAAGAAGGTGACGGGAAGGGGCTTTTTGTCGAAAAGTTAGTCGCTGGCGCCTGAGAGTGTGGCAGCTGGCATAGAGCGGGGCTCAGTATTAACTGTTCGAAATCTAGGTTCATTTTTTTTAATTTAATTCTTCTGTTTTCATGTTGATTGACTGAACTTTAGAACGTTAGGTTTCTTCAACGGAAAATTCTTTGAGGCAGATAGATCACCTAAGTTTATTCGAATGGATGTGTTTGAATCTGAAATCCGAGAAGTCCCATGCGAAAATCACCTCTTAAAGAGGTTTGATTTTTCGATTCCATTTACGAAGAGAATGATCGCTTTTCTTCTCGCATTTCTATTTTTTCAATCGAGAAAATCAGAGGGCATCGTGCTTAAGTGATTTTGATATTTTGATGTCGCGAAGAGACAATTAAAAGAATGAAATTACGAGCTTCAAACTTTCAAAAGAAAAATATCTCGACTAATCCTACCCCGGTCAACCCAACAATAAGGTTATGGAGGAAAAATGAATTTCAAAATAAAGAAATCGGTCCTCGTGATGAGTGTCTCGCTCGTTGCGAATCCCTCTTGGTCACAGGTGTCTAAGTACA
>JANJTG010000381.1 GCA_024711265.1 Bdellovibrio sp.
CCGCCTCGCCCACGATGCACGAGTCGGCGAAGTGCTCGGCGCTCATCGCCTGGAGCTGCTCGGTGGTCTTCACCCGCCCGAGGAGCCCCTGGGCGTCTTCTCCGGACACCAGCTTGTGGAAATGCACCGCCGCGGCGACCGGGTGGCTCGACGCCGGCTCCTTCACGACGAGCTGGCCGTCTTGCAGGTCGGCCTTCTCGGAGAGGGACCAGTCTTCGAGGGTCTTGTGCGGCAAGAAGAGCTTCACGTGGTTTCTCTCTTTTCCCTGCCCTGCGCGGTGCGACGTTGGATATTACACCCCTCGAACCATGAGCAAAGACACCGTCACCGTCCTCGACGCAACCTTCAAGGCCGAAGTGCTCGACTCCCAGACGCCCGTGCTGGTCGACTTCTGGGCCACCTGGTGCGCCCCCTGCCGCGCGATCGCCCCCGCCCTCGAGGAGCTCGCCACCCAGTACAAGGGCAAGGTGAAGATCGCCAAGGTCGACGTCGACGAGAACCAGCAGATCGCCCAGCAGTTCGGCATCCGCTCCATCCCCACCCTGCTCCTCTTCAAGGGCGGCCGCGTGGTCGACCAGCTCGTCGGGGCCATGCCCAAGGCGAAGCTCGAAGACAGCATCAAGAAGGCCCTCTAGCCCGGGGGTCGCAGCGCTTCGGGGAGCTCATGCTCGGCCACCTGCTCAAGCCCGAGTTCGAAGAGCTCATCCTGAAGAAGGACTGGGAGGCCCTGCGCATCGCCTGCGAGGACCTCGACCCCGCCGACATCGCCGAGGTGCTGGAGGATCTGCCCGCGGAGGACTCGGGGCTCATCTTCCGCATCCTCCCGCGCGACACGGCCGGCGTGGTCTTCGAGTATCTCCCCCTCGACCAGCAGACGGAGATCGTCCAGACGCTCGGGAGCGAGCAGCTCAAGAACGTGCTGAACGAGATGGCGCCCGACGACCGCACGCGCCTCTTCGAGGAGCTGCCCGCGGAGGTCACCCGGCGCGCCCTCGAGCAGCTCAGCGCCGAGGAGCTCAAGGCGGCGCGGCAGCTCCTGGGCTACCCGGAGGACTCCGCCGGCCGCTACATGACGCCGGAGTACCTCGCGCTCAGGCCGTCGATGACCGCCGCCGAGGCCATCGAGACGGTGCGGCGCCTCGGCAAGGGGCGCGAGACGCTCAACGTGCTGTACGTGGTCGACGACAAGGGCCGCCTCCAGGCCGACCTGCGGCTCTCGACGCTGGTGATGGCCGAGCCCGCGGCGCGGGTGGGCGACCTGCCCAACCGCCCGCTGGTGGC
>JANJTG010000383.1 GCA_024711265.1 Bdellovibrio sp.
TGAAAGGCCAACTCTTAACGGAGATCAAACCTTGGCGTTTTTCAAAAAACGTCAAAGATCCTTTGAGTTGCCCTACAAGATCAGCCCCGCTGGGGCGCAGTCCCTGTCCCTTCCAAGCAACTTCATAATAAGCTTCCAAAAGATGTTTAAAGTCCAACAGCTTTTCCATATCCTGCTGGGCCTGTTCTTTATAAAGCCACAAAGCATAGACAGAAAGAAACTGCGCGGTAGAGGCGCCAAAACCTCCCTTACCGAAATAGGGATCTTGAAAGTTCAAATCAAACTGAGAAAAGTAATCCGCATGTTTGGAAACAAAAAACCCTGCCGGAGACTCGGGATGAATTGCTCCATGATGACCCTGACCTTTTGTCACTGTCATTTCAAAACAAGGATGAGAAAGGAAGACCAATGTAGGTCCTCCCTGAAGAGCTAAATACTCTCCCGCAAGAAATGTTTTACCAGGGACAGAAAAGACCAAAGACAAGGCCTTCTCCTAGGAATGATGTTGAGGTGTCGTCGCTGGTCGTTGCGCCGCGCGAAGTTCTTTCAGCACGTCAATCGCGTTACTTAAAGAAATGCGCTTGCGCACAGCTAAGATCTCTTCCAATTTTTTTTGCACCAAAGGAATTTCTTTTTCTTCAGCGCCCGCACCCAAAGCAAGATTCTTCGTGTGCAGCTTCATATGACCTTCGATAATGCCGACAGTTGTTAGTGCTTTTAAAGCTCCTAAGTTCTGTACCAATCCAACAGCGGCAATCACGCGGGACAACTCATTCGCCGTCGTGGTGCCCAGCATCTTCATACACATCATGGCGGTCGGATGAAGGGTTGTAACTCCGCCCACTGTACCCACAATCAATGGGGCCTCAAAAATACCTTTGAGACCGCCTTCGCCATCGCGGGACCATTTCGTGATCGAACGATATTGTCCGTCACGAGCGGCGTAGGCGTGAATCCCGGCTTCAACGGCGCGCCAGTCATTTCCTGTGGCAATCAAAACAGGATCAATCCCGTTAAGCACACCTTTGTTATTCGTAGCCGCGCGGTAGGGATCTTGCTGAGCAAACAACGACGCCTCTTCAATTTTTTCAGCCAACTCAGCGTCAATATCCGTGATGTGAACCGTGGCCCGAGTGACTTTTGAATCCACAAGATTTGAAAGAATGCACATAGTGACTTTCTCACCCGTGAACTGCTCGATCGGTTCCTTTAAGAACTCGCAAACTTGGTTCATGATATTGGCCCCCATGGCGTCGCATGGATCCATCAAAACATGAACTACAGCCATATCACTGCCATCGCCGCGAGGGATGCGACGAACTTGAATATCTCGAACGCCCCCGCCTCGACGAACCAACCCAAACGCCACTTCGCGGTTGGCAATTTCAATCATGAAATTTTTCTGGGCCAGAATTTGTTTTTCAAAATGAGTAAAGTCTTTGATCTTCGCGCACTGAATCTGTCCGATGATCTCAGCCCCCACAACCTCCGTTGTGATAGAACCTGATTCACGAATCCATTTCGCTGATTTACAAACCGCCGCGACAATGGAAGTTTCTTCGACCGCCATCGGAATCACATAGTCTTTACCGTCAATGCGGAAGTTTGTCGCCACGCCCAGTGGCAACTGGAAGTAACCAATTACGTTTTCAATAAACTTTTCACCCAGAGACGTGTCACGAAGCCCGCCCTTGGCGATATACTCAACATCCGAGTCATGAAGAACACCGACGTCCATCAGCGCTTTAAGTCTTTCCTCACGAGACAGTTTTGAGAAAC
>JANJTG010000125.1 GCA_024711265.1 Bdellovibrio sp.
GAACTGGGTTTCACTCGAGTCAGCATGGGCGTTCAAGATTTTCATCCGGAAGTGCAAAGATTGGTCAACCGCATTCAGCCCTACGAAATCACCGCTGGCCTTACCAAAGCGGCTCGAGATATGGGGTACACCTCCGTGAACTTTGACTTGATCTATGGATTGGCTCGTCAGACCGCCGAATCCATTCGCGAAACAGCCAAAGCCACGGTCGAACTGCGTCCCGACCGTATTGCCCTTTACAGTTTTGCCTTGGTTCCATGGATTCGTCCCCAGCAAAGACTCTTTAAAGACGAAGACCTCCCCAAAGCTGCAGAAAAAAGAGAGCTCTACGAAATCGCTCGAGGAATTCTTTTGGACGCGGGTTATGTCGAAGTGGGCATGGATCACTTTGCTCTTCCCACCGACAACCTCTGTGTGGCGATGAATGAAAAACGTCTGCATCGCAATTTTATGGGCTACACAGATCAGCGCACCGATGTCCTTTTAGGCATGGGGGTCTCTTCGATTTCCGAAACGCCTTACAGCTTCCATCAAAATGAAAAGGTTCTCCCCCTTTACGAGGCCGCTCTTAAAGAGGGGCGTCTTCCCGGTTTGCGTGGTCACGTCCTGACAGAAGAGGACAAGATTCGCCGTGATCAGATCTTGAAACTCATGACCGAGTTTGAAGTAGATTTCATCAACGAAACTCAAGAAGCTCAGTCACGACAATTTCTAGAAGAAATGCTGAAGGATTCTTTGGTGGAAATTCACAACCACAAGTTGGTTGTGAAAGATGCAGGGCGCCCATTTCTACGCAACGCCTGTGTGTTTTTCGATGAGCGTTTAAAACAAAAACAACCTCAAACAAAAATTTTCTCTCAATCTATATGAAGACTGTCAGTGTTATCGGGGCCGGTTTTGCCGGCCTTTCTGTATCTCTTAAATTGGCTCAAAAAGGTTTTCAAGTCGACCTTTATGAAAGTTCATCTCGTGTCGGCGGACTTTTGGGGACTGACACCACCGAACATGGTATCGCCGAAAGAGCCGCCAATGCTCTCATTCGCACCTCCAAGGCAGAAGATCTTTTCCGCGAGCTCGGCCTTACTCCCAGTCTTCCCTTAGATTCTGCAAAAAAAAGATTTCTTTTTCGGGGAAAACCCCGCACTTGGCCTTTAAGCATTTTTGAAACGGTGGGTTTGATTGGCCGGGTTCTTCCAAAACTCCTTCGTGGAAAAACCTCACTCAAACCACGCCCTCAAGAAACTTTAGAGAAATGGGGTTTGCGCCTTTTGGGTCCTTCAGCGACTCAACATATCCTAGGGCCGGCCATGCAGGGAATTTATGGCAACGAGATCTCGGGCCTAAGTGCCAGCGTCATTTTAGGTCCTCTCTTTTCAAAGAAGAAGAAAGAAAAGTATCAAGGGCTGCTCACGGGCGCTGGGGGTATGCAAGATCTGGTCGATCATCTCGAAGCAAAACTGAAAGAATTGGGCGTTAGGGTTCATCTAAACGCATCTGTGAACGTCAGCGAACTCAAAGGCCCCATCATCGTCGCCACTTCGGCGTCTTCCGCCTGCCGTCTACTTAAAGAGTCCCATCCCTCTTTGTCACAAGTCCTTTCAGAAATCCGCATGTCATCTCTCATGAGCGTCACCTTGTTCTTCAACAAACCCCAGACCACCTATCAAGGTTTTGGCTGTCTCATTCCCCGAGGATATGGTTTAAAATCCTTAGGTGTATTGATGAACTCTTATATTTTTGCCGATCGCAACAAAACCTATAACGAAACGTGGATGATGGGTGGAGAAAAAGAGCAAGATCTGCTCAGCTTCTCTGATTCAGATCTCTTAAAGTTGATTGCCGATGAGCGCTTCCGCATTCTTGGTCACAAGGAAAGTCTTTTGGACTACCGGATCAACCGCTGGGACAAGGCTCTTCCTTACTATGATCTTCAGTTAGAAAAAACTCTGGAACTTTTAAAAAGCATGCTCCCCGCCAAAGAGCTTTATCTGCACGGAAACTACCTTGGGGGCATTGGCTTAAGTAAAATTCTTGAACGCAGCGATGTCTTGGCTGAAGAAATCGCGAGCCGCTATGCCTAAAAAAGGGGTCCTTCTTCTTAACATCGGAAGCCCTCGAACCTATCAGGTGCATGACGTTAAAAAGTACCTGAAAACCTTTTTAATGGATAAAGACATCATCAGCATTCCTTATCCTGCAAGGTGGCTTCTTGTTCACGGATTGATCGTCCCACGCAGAGCCCCTTATTCCGCCGCCAACTATCAGAAGATCTGGATCACAAACGAAGGATCTCCCTTGACCGTGTACACCGATCGCTTCGCCAAAAAGCTTCAAACTGAGTTGGGCGATGACTATGTCGTCAAGGTGGGTATGCGCTATGCCGAACCCTCGATCGAAAGAGCGTTAAGAGAATTTGGGGAAATGAATCTGGAAACCCTGATCTTGGCACCTCTCTATCCGCAATACGCGGAGGCCACAACAGGCTCGTCACTCAAAGAGGTAGATCGACTGATCGGTCGGTTGGGCCTTGAAGTGCCGACGGAAACTTTGCCACCTTTTTTTGAGGATCCCGCTTTTATTGAACCCTCCGTGCAAATAATTCGCGAGACTGTGACTGACAAAAGAGTGGATCATTATCTTTTCTCGTTTCACGGTCTGCCTGAAAAGCAGATCCGCCAGGTTCAAGGTTGCCTTCAAAGTGACGGCTGTTGTTTCGAAAAAAATGCCTGCGCTAAAAACTGCTATCGCGCTCAGTGCTATGCCACAGCCACTCGAATAGCTGAGTCCTTAGGGCTTCCCGATAGCCATTGGAGTGTTTCCTTCCAATCCAGACTGGGACGAGGGGAATGGTTGAAACCCGCCACCGATCACACCTTGGAAATACTGGCGCAAACAAATAAAAAGAGAATCGCGGTCTTCTGCCCCTCCTTCGTCACTGACTGCCTGGAGACTTTAGAGGAAATCGGTCTTGAAGGCCAAGCCCACTTCAAAGAACACGGTGGAGAAGAGTACACCCTGATCCCCTGTTTGAATGACAACGGGAACTGGACCCATCGGTTTGCCGAACTTCTTGCAGGATTAAAGATAGTCGAGGCGGAGGCAGAACCTGCCGCCCTGAGGCCTT
>JANJTG010000291.1 GCA_024711265.1 Bdellovibrio sp.
TCTTTTAAATCCTCCCGGAACTCCTCTCTTACCTGCGGGATAAGAAAACAACTCCCGGTCTTAACTATGATAAGACCGGGAGTTCTTAGAGTGTCTCATTCTGAGAAAACAAAAGTGACAGTGTTATGAATTCCTAGACAGCTGTTCACGGATTTTGGTTCAACTAAAATTGAAACGTCTTTGATGTTGGCTTTACCCTTGCTTTGAACTCTGCCAAGGGAGGAAGTTACATGAAGACTCATATCTTTATCGTCGGAACGGCAACAGTTCCAGCTCAACTAAAACGAAATCAAGGTTTTGAATGTTCACTCATTGAAAATCCTTACAACCTGCGCACGGCGCTTAACGAAGTTTCGGGGGAAAAAGTCATTGTCGTCTATTTGCCATTTTTAGAAATTCGCCATTTTGACATCTACACCTATCTGCAAAAGAACAATCACAACGTAAAAACTTTCTTCGTCGTGAATGAACTTTCTAGCTCGATGAAGATCAAACTCAAAACGCATCAAGAGTTTATTGTCCTTTGGAAAACAGAAGAGGGAAATCTGGCCCGAGACATAGAAGCGTACTTGGAAGGAAAAAAATTGGAACTTCGCCAAGACAAAAGAGAATCCCACGAAAATAAAGCTCTTCTAAGTCCTTCCCTGCTCCCTTTGGGAAGCGAGAACAAAGGTTTTCAACCTATTTTAGGAGGAGCCTTTGAGAACATCTCCCTCAACGGCTCTTGCCTGAAGATCAAAGCCCCTTTTTACACCAAGAAAGACTTCATCAATTTGACCTACCAAAACAAGGAGGGCGAATACGTTTCCGTCGAAGGACAGATTCGCTGGACTCGCTGGAATGAAACCGAACAAAGTCAGGAGCTGGGAGTTCAATTTCTCACTCAAGGCTAACACCTGACGCCCTGCCTTGATAAAGCAACATATTGCCTCCCTCTCTAAACTGTGCGTTGATTGAGAGAGCGGGAGGCTTTATGTTTAAACTCTTAGTTGCAATTTCGACGTTCCTTTTGTCATTCAGCGCTTTGGCGTATCGCACCGTCTATGTTAGTGGTCAAGCCACTGAAAATACCTACTGCAATGCAAATAGCGGTTTTTTCTGTCTCGACAATGCCAAACGCCGAGCTGAATCGGAAGCCGAAAGAGACGCCCGTTGGAGTTGTGAAATGTCTTACCGTGGACGCGCGCTCACTTACACCATGTCTCTATATACCACTTGCAATCCCAGCTATCTTCCTCCAAACCACGATGGAACCTGGGTTTACTGTCGCTCTGAAGCACGTATGCAATGTGAAGTGAACGATTAGGGTTTAAAACATCATGATTGAGAGTCTGAAAGAAAAAGGGTCCCTGATTCGATGGTTGTTATTTGGTGTTCTTCTGGTGGCCTTTGTATTTATCAATGGGCCCTTTTTGACTCCACTGGCTTTGGCCAGCATTTTTGCCTTAGGCCTCAATGATCTCATCGTGTCCTTAAGTAGAAAAACTAAAATGAATCACAATATTTGGATTGGACTGACCCTGTTGGCGGGCTTGGCCTTGTTCTGGATCCCTTTGTCTTTAGCGATCTATCGCATCGTCATGCATATCAATGAACCGCAGACCCTAGAAACAGATCGTATCATCGCACAAATCCAGGCGCTGAAAGATTTTGTTATTAATGGCCTACAAAAACTCTCCCATTGGACGGGCGCAGACCTGGCGACACCCGCGCGCGGAATTTTAGAAAACATTCTTAAAAAAACCGGCGAAATCGTCATCGCTTATTCCAGTCATTTCCTCGGCCAACTCCCAGCCATCCTGCTTGCCAGTTTTGTCTTTATGATTGTCTTAGCCTTGTTGCTGACAAAAGCCTCAAAAGTGAAAGACTTCACACTTAATTACAGCCCTCTGAGTAATGAAATGACTGAAAAGTTGATTCTTGTTTTCAAAAAAAGCTGTTCTGTCACTTTATTTTCAACTTTGGTCGTTGGCTTGATTCAGGCCTGTCTCATTGGTCTTGGCAGTCTAATTTTCGACGAAGGAGATTTCTGGCTGGTTCTGACAATCACCTTTTTTGTTTCATTAATTCCCGTCATTGGTTCCACCCCCATGGGTTACTTGCTGGCATTGTTGGCTTTTCTGGGGGATCGAACAGGCTCTGCCATCGGGATGGCTGTCGTTGCCACGATCGCAGGAAGTATTGATAATATTATTAAACCCTTTATGGTCGGCGGGAAAAATAATATATCCCCCATCGTCGCTTTCACCTGCGTAGTCGGTGCTATTATCATGTTAGGACTTCCGGGCCTTTTAATCGGCCCGGTGATTATGAATCTTTTTGTTGGGATTAGTCCGATCTTATTGAAAGACCGTTCTTCCTTATAACTTCCGGATGAACGACTTAAAGAAGTCGTTCCCTTTATCGTCCACAATAATGAAGGCCGGGAAATCTTTCACTTCAATCTTCCAGACGGACTCCATACCAAGTTCTGGGAAATCCAGAACTTCCACTTTCGTGATACACTCTTTACCCAACCGAGCCGCTGGCCCCCCGATCGAGCCCAGATAAAATCCACCATATTGTTTACACGCTTCAGTCACTTGAGGGCTGCGATTTCCCTTACCCAACATGATCATCGAAGCACCCATACTTTGGAAAGTTCCTACGTAAGGATCCATGCGTTCACTGGTGGTCGGACCGAAAGAGCCCGAGGCATAACCCTTTGGAGTTTTCGCGGGGCCCGCATAATAAACAGCATAGTTCTTAAAGTACTCTGGCACCCCTTCCCCACGATCCACTTTTTCTTTCAGTTTGGCGTGGGCAATATCCCGCGCCACAATCATCGGTCCATTCAACATCACACGCGTGGCCACTTTCTGTTGAGACAAAACCTTCAGCGTTTCTTGGATAGGCTTATTCAAATCAATCTCGATCGCCTGAGCTGCCGCATCCTGAAGATGATTTGGAAGATACTGCTCTGGATGAAGCTCTAGCTGTTCCAAGAAAATTCCTTCGCGCGTGATTTTCCCCTTAATGTTACGATCCGCAGAGCAACTCACCCCCACACCAATCGGACAACTTGCTCCGTGGCGGGGAAGACGAATCACACGCACATCATGCACGAAGTACTTTCCTCCGAACTGCGCACCGATCCCGGTTTCGCGCGCCCACTGCTCCACTTGTTTTTCCATTTCAAGATCCCGATAAGCACGACCACTGTCATTTCCCGACGTAGGAAGCCCATCAAGATATCCGGCAGAGGCATACTTCACGATTTTCAAAGTCTCCTCTGCGGAAGTTCCCCCCACACAAAAAGCCAAATGATAGGGAGGACACGCTGCGGTCCCCAACGAATTTAATGTTTCGCGCACGAACTTTTCAAATCCCTCCGGATTCAAGACCGCCTTGGTTTTTTGATACAGGTACGACTTATTCGCACTCCCTCCACCTTTCGCTAGGAACAAGAAATGATATTCATCCCCTTGTTCCGCATAGATGTCGATTTGTGCTGGCAAGTTGGTTCCGGTGTTTTTCTCTTCAAAGAATGAAAGCGGAGCCATTTGCGAAAAACGAAGATTTCTTTTTTGGTACGTGTTAAAAATTCCTCTAGAAAGAAACTCTTTATCGTCGCTGCCGGTAAAAACTCTTTCACCTTTCTTACCGACGACAATCGCAGTTCCCGTGTCCTGACACGATGGGAATTCCATTTGCGCTGCAATGATCGCATTCTTCAAAAGATCCACCGCAACAAAGCGGTCATTGGGAGACGCTTCGGGATCTTGAAGAATTTTTTCTAATTTTTCCAAATGAGCAGGGCGCAAAAGATGAGAAACATCGCTCAGGGCCTCTTGAGCGATCAGTTCTAAAGCTTCTGGTGCAATCACCAAAACCTCTTGGTCTCCCCATTTTTCAACGCGCACATGATCGGAAGAGATCTTTTTATATTGAGTGTTATCTTTTTGTTTTTCGTAGAGTGGAGAATATTTAAATGACATGCCATTGAAAGTAGCATTGCGTCGTTTCCGCGCGCAATCCTCGGTAAGGTGTGTTAGGTGGGCTTTTTGATGGGATCTTGTGAGCCGTGATCACGGCATTTTGGGGACCGGGCGCTCTCCGCGTAAGAGAGGTGGTCAAGGACCTACCGAGGGTCGAAGGAGTTTTTCATTGTCTCCTTCTGAAACCCAACATATCGCCCTGGACCCATAAGCACAAACAGATAAAATTTAGACTTTCCATAAGTTTTGCTTATGTATCAATTCGGCCCCAATAAACACAATTTGGGCGCCAATCTATGAAGATTTTGCAGCGTACCACGCCCATTTTCCTAGGAAAACTCACTGTAGAAAAGGATCTCCATCTCCCTAACACAATCCTGAAAATTCGCAGGCCGATTCGGAGGCTCTTTAGATTGCCAAGTTCTCATTTTTCTATTAGCTTCTCCGAAATTTTCTACTGGAGGCTCCATGGCGCTATTGCTGGTCAGCTTATGTCTTGCAGCGGTGATTACCCTGTACTTTAAGAACAACCCTTTAGGTCACACGCGCAAATTCATGATCCGCCGCTTCGTGAACTGGTTCCCTCTCGGCATGACCTACGCTTTCCTCTATATGGGTCGTTATAACCTGAACGTCTCCAAAAATGCCCTGGGCGATATGATGACGAAAGAG
>JANJTG010000140.1 GCA_024711265.1 Bdellovibrio sp.
ATCTGTCCGCCAGCGCCATCGCCATGAAGGGGCAAGAGCTTTATCTCATCACTAAAAGTTTTAAAACCCAGTGGTTTAACGATCTGTGGTTCTCTATTCGGGGAGCCAAAGGGGTAAAATATATCGATGCTCACGGCTCTAACAATGCTTTTGAAATCTTGAAAGGGCTTAAGAAGAATGCCGCTTTGGTATTTGTTCTTGATCAATATATGGGGAAACCTTTCGGTATTGCGACGACCTTTTTTGGAAAAAGAACCGGAACGGCTTATGGATTGGCGCTTTTTACTCAAAAGACGAAAGCGCCCGTTTTGCCCGTTTATGGTTATGAAGGCGACGACAAAAAGCTTCATGTGGTCTTTGAACCCGCACTGGAGACGGCTTCCTGTGTGACGGAAGACAAAGATCAAACCATCTTGAATTTAACTCAAGCTTTCAACAACAAGCTCGAAGAGATTGTGCGCAAACATCCAGAGCAATGGATGTGGGTGCATCGTCGTTGGAAGGACTTTCAAGACTAAAGCGTACGAATGACGGCGTTAAATGTTTTTAGTAAAGACGGTAAGCTCCAGTTTTTATGTAAGAGGCCATGATAGGAAAAATGGTCACACTCTGGTATGTCTAGGTCTTCTTCGTTGGTGCCTGTAAAGATAAGGTAGGGGATCGGCTTTGATATCCTTCTAAATTGATTTCGACTCAGAAGGTGATCCATGGCTAGCAGGGTATCTCGTCCCCCCAGTTGTGGCATTTTCCAGTCGAGTATAACCAGGTCGAATTTTTGATTGTAAAGAAACGGGATGGAGTCTTCTCCATCAAAGGCCATGCTCGTGTCACAGTCATTGTATTCCAGAATGTTGGATATGAGTTGGACGGAGCTTATGCAATCGTCTATGATCAGAATTTTTTTTCTAAGTCTTTTTTTTTCAATAACGCTCAGATTCATGAATGACCTCCTGTCATTTCTTTTGATTCTATCATGTAAGATGTTTTGTTGGTCTGAATGAGGAATATTTAACCTTCGTGTCTCCTCACGAGGCGAAATTGTGAGATGATTCGGGAAGAGGATTAATATTTTTGTCTGATTGTATAGTTGTAATCTGATTTTCAAAATGGAAATGCCGATAAGAAGGAAGGTAGGAAGGGAATAGAATATCGTGTCACAGAGTTTTGATTTACAGTTTTACATGAAGATCTTTGAAACCATCAAAGAAATGCTCTTTGTTATAAAGCTGGAGACCGATATAGAGAAGAGTGAAACCTCTTATAGGATTCTCAAAATAAATCCGTCCGCTAGTGCAATAACGGGACTCAAGGAAGGGGAGCTTGTTGGTCGTGATATAAGGGATTTTCTTGTTCTCGACGGATACTTTAGGAACGGTGAGTGGTTTGACCCAAGTAGAGATAGTGCCACAAATGAAGAAGGCACGCTTTTAAATATAGATGGAAGAGCTTGCCCCGTGTCCGTTTCAGTTTCTCTTTTTGATAACGGTAGTAACGTGTACTTGGTTTTCATCATGAGTGACATTTCTTATCTCGTGGAGGCTCGGGAAAAAGCCAAGACTGAATCTCGGGCTAAATCAGAGTTCTTGGCAAATATGAGTCATGAGATTCGAACACCCTTGAATGCTATTGTAGGTTCCGCAGATTTGTTAATGAGATCGTCACTCGGAGAGGATGAAAAGAAATACGTCGAGCTCTTTAAAAGAGCCAGTCAGAACTTGTCGGATATAGTTAATGATATTTTAGACATTTCTAAGATCGAGGCCAACCAACTTCAACTGGAGAATATTGAGTTCTCTTTCTCCGAGTTGATGAAGGACGTTGAAGTTATTATGAGTTTTCGAGCTCGAGAGAAGGGACTTTCCTTCTCTATCGAGATATCTCCTCTAATATCTGATTGTTTGAAAGGGGATCCTACTCGCATTAAACAGATTTTATTCAATTTGATTGGAAACTCCATAAAGTTCACAAAAAACGGAAGTGTTGGGGTGCAAATTGCGATTCATCCTGATAAACCTCGGTTTCTACATATTCGAGTTCAAGACACGGGAATTGGAATTCCTAGCGAAAAACATGACGTTTTGTTTCAAAAATTCACACAGGCTGATGGTTCGGTGACTAGAAACTATGGGGGCACGGGATTGGGATTGGCGATTGTCAAGCACCTCATAGAGCATATGGGGGGACATATCGGATTCGAAAGCCAGGTTGGTGTAGGTACAATTTTCTATTTTAGCATACCTTACGACCCAGCCTTTTTTTCATCAACACGGCCACGGGATGATTCAGAGGTGACTGATTTCTTCCTGAAGTTGACACGCCCCCTGCAATTGCTTCTCGTTGATGACACCTATGAAAATAGATTTCTTGTGCGGGCAATATTGAAACAGTTTCCTATTGAGATCACACAGGCTGAAAATGGAATTGATGCGGTGGAAAAGGTGAAGAACGGAAACTTTGACATCGTTTTGATGGACATCCAAATGCCTCTCAAGGATGGAATTAGTGCTACGAAAGATATTCGTCACTGGGAATCAACATTTTCTGCTAATAGGATCCCTATTATTGCCTTAACTGCTCACGCCTTTGAAGAAGAGGTGAGAAGATGTTTGGATGCGGGATGCAGCTCTCATATGTCAAAACCAGTGTCTCGCGAGGTGCTTCTGAACAATATTAGGTATTTTATTCAGGACGCAGATGTCAGCCCTATATTAAAGCTAGCTCATGGATAGTCGGTTCTTTGACCAGTAGGTTTGACAGAATAATCGTATCTTTTGAAGGTCCTTTTCTCCGAGTCCTACGATGTTGCAGGAAATTTCAAAATAAGCGCCTTTATCAACTGATCCGGCTATTTGGACTGGGATTGTGCCAAGTTCTAGGACTTCAAGCTCTCTTATGCGTATCGTTACGGTGGCCCCTGCGGGTAGAGGGAATGAATTGTGAACACGTAAACTCATTTCCCCAATGGCAACAAGTCTCATATCCATATTTAGATTGACCTCAGGTTGTTCGGATTCTGGAATGATATATTCGACCCACTCTTTGTTTTTTTTATTTCCTTTCACGGGAAGAGTTTGGGTTAGATGTTTTTTGATTTTATCGCCAAAAAACTGCGGATCGATAGGTTTCACAATATAGTCGACAGCGCCTAGATTTATGGCAGATTTCACGTCATTTAAAGAGCTGTGTCCGCTGAGCATGATGACTGGTATTTTTGAAATATAGCTATTTTCCTTCTTAATACGCTTGAGAATATCTAAACCCGATAGTCCTGGCATATCCAAATCAAGAAGTATAAGGTTTGCGGGTTGATCTTTTAAGATCTGCTGATATTTTGTTTGATTGTCTAAAATGATAGGCTCCCACCCCTCATTTGAGATCAAAAATTTTGCCATGACGAGATCTGCTTTGTTGTCGTCAATGACCAATATACGTACTTTTTCATGCTCTATCATATATCACCTTTTTGTTGGTCTGCCGCCACGATATCTTTAAGAGTTATTACAGCTTGCTCCAGTTGAGAGCGCGCAGACGCTATGTCGCTTGCAAGTTGACTCAAGTCTCCCTGTCTAATGGATCTTTCTATCTTTCCAAACGTATCTGATAAGCTGGTGAAACCAAGATTTCCACACCCGGATTTAAGTTTGTGGGCTTCCATGGCAATGATTTCAGGTTTTCCTTCCATAAAAGCCAAG
>JANJTG010000161.1 GCA_024711265.1 Bdellovibrio sp.
TTCGACTTCATTGAGTAAATTCTGAATTTCCAACTCAATATACGTGGACAAAAAAAGCCTCCGCGACCTAATCCCTCTTATTTTGCGATAAAATTGAGTGGTTGCGGAGACTTAATACGATGCGTCAACTACTTTTGGCTAACGCGCTCGACGTACTCGCCAGAGGCTGTATCAATGCGAAGAATATCACCTTCGTTGATATGCAGAGGAACGTTCACAACAAGCCCTGTTTCCATTGTCGCAGGTTTTGTGGCTCCAGTTACGCGATCCCCTTTGATGCCTGGATCAGACTTTTCTACTTTGAGATTGACGGCTTTTGGCACGTCACAAGCAACGGCTTTCTCATTGTAGAACAAAATCACAACTTTAAGGTTCTCAGTGAGGTAGTATTTGGCATCTCCCAAGTCATCTTCCGACATGGCAATTTGCTCAAAAGTTTCTTGAGACATGAAGTTGTAGCCGCTGTCATCTTTGTAAAGAAAGCTCATTTCCTTATTTTCGACATTGGGAACTTCAAATTTCTCACCAGATTTGAAAGTTGATTCCAAGTTCTGGCCAGTCAGCATATTTTTAAGTTTAGTGCGAGTGAATTGGTTGCCTTTTCCAGGCTTCACGTGTTGGAAATCCACGATCACGTAGGGTTTCCCCTCGATCATGATTTTAAGACCTTTTTTAAAATCCGACGTTTCGTACATTGTTAAATCCTTCCTGAATACAGGAAGCTATATTCGCTCAAACAAATGTCGGCGGTCAACCTTGGGCTCGGTACTCATCAATTTTGCGAAGCATCATCTCGAGAACTTCAATCTTTCGTTCGCGGATCAGTTGTTCGCGGGGCTGAAGGGGACGCAGGGGAGTGGCCTCATCAGAATCATTATAGCGGACCTGAAGGGTTTTCATGCGCCTTTGGATCTCGGGATGGTCTCCAAACTCCAAGCGTGTGTCCTTCAGTAACGCATGAGCTTTTTCAAGATCATTGCGTACAATAAAGGCATCAATCAAAGAGAGCATGCGCTCCATGGCCCTACTCGGGGTGGTTGGAAGTGGCTTCATGACCAGGGCTTCTTCCTGTTTGGGCGGAGCGGGAGGAGCTTTGTCGAGATGAACTTCAGGAAGTTTTGTCATCGCGAAAACTTCTTCATCGTACTCATCCGCCGTCAGGGATTCTAACTTCTGAACGGCTTTTTGTGCTGATTTCGAGTTGGGATTTAGGAATAAAACCATTTTGAAGGCTTTAAGAGCATCCTTCGGATTCTTATTGGCCAGTTGTACTTCCGCCAATAATTGATGAGCCAAAATATTTTCTGGCGCCAGGGATGTCGCTTTCTTCAGGGTTTCCAGGGCTTTTCCGAGATGCCCCAGGTCGCGCATCACTTTGGCATAAGTAACGAGTCCTCCGACAAATTGCGGATGGCGTTGAACGCCCGCAGTCACTGTTTTTTGCGCTTCCGAGAGCATTCCCATTTCGCGATAAGCCTCCGCTAAAGGAGCGAAAACCTGAGAGTTGGGATCTTTCTCAAGAATCATTTGGTATTTTTCAACGGTGCTGGCGTCAATTTTCATTTTTGGCTCTATTTTTTGCTCCAAGCGCATGATGGAAATTCTAAAGCAGATTCATTGACTAAGCAATAGGTTCAGCTTCAAATAGGAACGACAGATGGAGTTTTAATGTCCTTGACGATTCTTGGGGTGGATCCCGGTTCCCGTATTACTGGTTTTGGCGTCGTTCGTGTTGAGAATGGACGGATTGAGCATATCAATCACGGCGTGATTTTATTGGACGCCCAAGAATCCTTCCCTTTGCGCATGAAAGAGTTGGGATCGGCGTTTCGAGAAGTCATGGAAAAATACAAACCTCACCAAGTGGTGATCGAGAAAATCTTCTTGGGAAAAAATGCGGATAGCGCTTTTAAGCTGGGACATGCTCGCGGAGTCGTCATGTACGAAGCCGGCCTGGGCGGCTCAGACGTCTTTGAGTACGCGACACGAGTTGTGAAAAAAGGGGTGACGGGCAGCGGAGGCGCCTCCAAGGAAGACGTGCAGGCCATTTTAAAAGCGGTTTTGAATATCAAAGTGATCAATCGCATAGATGCTTCCGATGCCCTGGCGATGGCTTGTCATCATGCTTTTGAATTAAAGAAGAAATCTATTCTTGAGAGAGCGGTTAGTTTATGATCGGTTATTTGCGTGGAAAAATTATTGAAGTATTAAGTGATGCCGCTTTGATTGACGTGCAAGGAGTGGGGTATGAAATTCATGCTTCGTCGAACACGTTGGGGGACTTGCAATCCCTTTTGGGGAAAGACATCATCGTTTGGGTGCACACCCACGTCCGCGAAGATGCTTTGCAGCTTTTTGGTTTTCATTCGAAAGACGAAAAGAATCTTTTTCTGTCTTTGCTAAAAGTAAACGGCGTGGGGCCGAAAATGGCCTTGAGTATTTTATCTGGCGGACGACCGGCGCAGATTCAAGAAATGATTGAAGCCGGCAATGCCAAAGCGCTATCGGGTCTTCCCAAGGTCGGCAAGAAGACGGCGGAACAGATTATTCTGACCTT
>JANJTG010000186.1 GCA_024711265.1 Bdellovibrio sp.
ATCATCTGCCACCTGGAAAGCCAATCCAAGACCCTCTCCAAATTGACGAAGGCTTTGCACATCCGAAGGTTTCGCTCCCGAAATGAGGGCCGCCCCTTCCACCGAGACGCGAATCAAAGCACCGGTTTTTAAAAGATGCAAGTGGGTAAGTTCGGCTTGTGAGAATTTTCTTTGTCCCGCACGAAGGTCAATAGCTTGGCCGCCCACCATGCCGCGAATTCCCGCCGCCTCAGAAAGAAGACGCGACAGAGGCGCAATCAAAAACGCCGTGTCGCCATAAGCGTTCGCAATCAGCAAGAACGCCTCAGTCAAAAGAGCATCGCCAGCTAAAAGAGCGAAATCTTCGCCAAAAACTTTATGATTTGTCGGTTTTCCACGGCGGATGTCGTCGTTGTCCATGCAGGGCAAGTCATCGTGAATCAAAGAGTAAGTATGAACAAATTCAACAGCGGCCGCAAAAGGCAAGATACGATCTTCGGGACAGCCAAACAGCTCCCCAACCACCAAAGATAAGACCGGGCGAAAGCGCTTGCCTCCGTTGGTGGCTGAATAGAGCATGGACTTTCTTAGCTCCGCAATCGCTTCTCCATGAGGAAGCTCCATCTCGCCCAAATACTTTTCCACAAACTGATTCACAGTCTGGACACGAGATGCAATTTCTTGTTCGAGCTGAATGGCGAGATCCAAGTTAGTTTTCCTCTGGCGTGAAATCTGTCACAACAGGCTGCCCATCTGGGCCCACGGACATCAAAAGTTTCACTTTAGCTTCTGCCTCATTCAAACGCTGATGACACTCGCGAGAAAGTTTCACGCCTTCCTCAAAAAGTTTCAATGACTCCTCAAGAGCCAAATCCCCTTTTTCCATTTTTTGAACGATCTCTTCAAGACGTCCTAATTTCTTTTCAAAATCCACGCTATTCCTCCTTCACACTGTCCACAATCGCGGTCAGTGAGCCTTGAGCCAAACGAACATCCAAAAGATCGCCTTTTTTAACTTGGCTCGCAGATTTTATAACTTCATTTTCTTTTGTCACAATCGAGTAGCCTCTTTCGACGACTTTAAGGGGACTTAAACTGTCCAAGATAGCCATCATTCGAGACATACTAGCTTTCTTTTTTTCAATCGCAAAGACCAGAGCCTTTTCAGAGCGGGCTTTGAAATATTCCAAGTCCTTTTTCTTCTCATCAATAAGACTCTGAGGACTTCCCAGTTTTTCATTTAATAACTCAACCCGATGTTCCCTGTCAGAAAGCAAACGGTTCATGGCAAACTCGAGGCGATTGAGAAGATCGTCATTGCGCAGCTCAAGATCCTGCAAGCGTCTTTTCGGGTCCACCAGTCTTTTCGAAAGTCCTCGCATTTTTTCATTCAAATATTTCATCTTTTTTTCAAAAGACAAATACAACATGCGCTCTAAAGACTTAACCTTGGTGCCCAACTCACCAGAACTCTTTGCCACCAGTTCGGCGGCGGCAGACGGCGTGGGCGCTCGCAAATCGGCGACAAAATCCGCGATCGTAAAATCGATCTCATGCCCGACAGCGGAAATCACAGGGATCGGACTTGCAGCAATAAGACGTGCCAGCTTTTCATCATTAAAGCACCACATGTCTTCAATAGAGCCACCACCACGTCCAATAATAATAACATCCACATCCGGCAAGGACGTGGCTTTTTTAAAAGCTTCGCAAATCTGTGGCGCCGCCGCTTCCCCTTGAACCACCGTCGGCACGACCGTGACTTGAATAGACCTTGCTCGGCGAGAAAGAACATTGAGAATATCTCGAATCGCCGCTCCCGTCGGGGACGTGACAATCGCAATATGACGAGGAAAAGTGGGAATAGGTCTTTTTTTGGCCGCCTCAAAAAGACCTTCACTTTTAAGTTTTGTTTTCAATTGTTCAAAGGCTTTTTGTAAGGCCCCTGCGCCAACGGGTTCCATCATCTCGCACATCAACTGATAATTTCCGCGCGGTTCGTAGACTGTGATTCGGCCACGAACGATCACTTCCATTCCATCATGAGGCTTAAACTTTAAGCGTGCGTTGTGACCTCGGAACATCACCGCTGTGATCTGAGACTTAGAATCTTTCAAACTAAAATAAAAATGACCGGAGGTATGGGCTTTGAAGTTTGAGATCTCACCCTTCACCCACACCATGCCGACTTGGCCTTCCAAAAGCTGTTTGATGTAGATATTTAGTTGTTCAACGGAATAAACAGAGGGTTCGTTTCCTCGAGTGGAAATATCACCCACCCCAAGACTGGCTTGAGCGGTGATGTCCGTTTTACGAAGAGCTTGATTGGAGGCGTCTGACATGGAAGCAGAGGCTAATGCTCCACCCCCGTTGAGTCAATACATTGAGAGTCAATCTAGAGGGACGAGTACCAGATATTCTGTGCCGCCCAAAGGCCGCCCACGAAAAAACAAACCCAACCTAGGGATTTGTGCCGCGCCAAGTTTTGATACATTTCTCCCATGCGCTCCTGTCCGAGGCGCACCAGGACGGGGTTCTCCAACACAAGAACCATTAACAGTCCATAGAAAAAAACGACGAATGGAAAACTATAATCTAACTTTTCTGGTGTCATAAGCAATTTATCGGAGCCTTGGGAAAAAGTAGGAGTCCGGTTTGATTGACGGATTCGATAGACATGGTAGAATCATAAGCAGAGGTTCGACGGCGTAAAGCTCATCGAAATTAAACCTTACAAGCATATTTTTGGGGACTGTCCCTGACAATGGTGTGCAAGCTCAGCTCGTACTGAGAAGCCTAAAGTTGTTATAATGGTCACCCACCTTAGCTAAAACAGGTTTATGTTTCAGAGTGGCCTTCGAGCCTTTTTTTTTGTTTCTCTTTCTTATTTCTAATCTCCCTTTGAGACAGTCCTGAAAAAAACTTCGTCACTTCACGAAGAATTTCGCGAAAGTTTTAAGCCGCGCTGGCGTTCAGTCGTGTCGCCCTAAGTCCGATAAGCTTGTTATGAGTTTACGTTGGACTTTTGTGGCAGCTTTGGGCCTCATGACATTACTACTTTCTGCTTGCGGTGGCGCTAACTTTGAGGGGAATGACTTTGCCTCCAAAGGTCCCGCCTCGTTAGAACCCACCTATTATGGAAAGCCCAATGATATCGCCGACGCCGACGCCGTTCGCGTAACCATTCCTGCAAAGTTTTTATATCGTCAGTTGGACTTCACACCTGGTTCATCCAACAATGGATTAGGAAGCGTGGTCAGCGCCGCCAACGCAGTCCCTATTCCTTTTGTCGAATTTCATATTTATGACTCGGCAGGCACTCGCATCCAACAAGGCGAGACTGACACGAATGGTCTGGCTATATTTAAGATTCCAAAAACTCAAGGAACTTACACCCTTCGCGTGTTTTCCAGAGCCTACAATGACTATCTTAAAGTGAGTGTCCTTGAGGACACCTATGCGAACACACCTTATAATATTTCAAAAGATTTCACTATTTCAGCCGCAGATATTTCCGCAGGAAATAAAGACCTTTCCTCGGATGTGCTCTATGCTGAAGCCAACGAAAACCTTTCTTCTAAAGTTGAAGGTGGCGCATTCAATATCATTTTTAATGTCTTGATCGCCAATGAATAC
>JANJTG010000216.1 GCA_024711265.1 Bdellovibrio sp.
AAAGGGCTCTTACAAAGAGAGCCCCTTCATCAATTGAGCCGCGATCGGATTACTGATCTTCCGCTCTGCCGCCATCAGCCAGATCTCTTCATAGATTCCTTTTAAAGTTCCCAGGACAACCAGCTTCTTTTCCTTAATCAAGTCCGCCGCCGCCACTTCTGCAATCGGAATCAATCCCACGCCCTCTTGACCTAAAAGCTTTTGCAAACTCGTGTCTTGAGTTTCCACGGTCCGATCAACACGAATTCCGCTGATCTTGAAAAAATGATCCAGATCCCGACGAAGTTTACTGTGCATAGTTGGAAAAATAAATGGTTGCCCCTCGAGCGATGCTGGAAAACCTTTGCGTAGATGTTTGTATTTGGGAGCCCCACACACCACGACATTCAGTTTCGCGATCGACTTTGCATAAACTGTTTGAAAGTCCACATTCGGAGGATAGTTCGACAAAAGAAGATCTATTTGGTGCACACTGAGTTCCCGCAAAAGATCCCCGCCTGCTCCCTCTAAAACAGAAACACTGCAATTGCCATATTTATAGGCCTGCATAATGACTTCTAAGATAATGTGTTTGGGAACACTATCTAAAGCACCAATCTGCACATGAATTCGATTGTTTTGCAGACGATCCTCCAGGGCTTCCACCATCTCGGCACCCAGATTAAAAACCTGATCCGCATATTCATAGGCGATCTTTCCAGCTTCGGACAGATAAAGTCGTTGTTTGTGACGCTCAAAAAGATTTTTTCCTAAAGCATCTTCTAACTGCTTAAGCTGAGTGCTCAATGTTGGTTGACCGATTTTGAGTTTCTCGGCCGCTTTGGCGATGCTTCCCTCTTTGGCGATCATATAAAAGTAATGAAGATGATGATAGTTCAACCATTGAGAGTGATTTTCGGCTTTTACGGGCATGAGGACCTCTTCGTTAAAAACAAATAACTTGTTAAAGATTATCTATTTTTTAAAAATAGTGGAAGAGACTATACTCCTAGTGCACTGCCAAACATGTCGATTCTTGGCACAAGACCCCTACACTGTCCGGAGGATACCTCGTGACACAAACGCTGCTTTTCCCTTTTTCTGACTATTGGTGGTTTTATATCGCCTTTAATCTTTTTGTCATGGCCATGCTGGCCCTGGACTTGGGGGTTTTCCACAAACACTCCCATGCCGTGAGTTTCAAAGAGGCTGGAATTTGGTCCGCCGTATGGGTCAGCCTGGCTCTGCTTTTTAACGTCGGACTGTATTTTTACTCTCTCAATAAGTTTCCCGACCCGGCTATTGCCAAAGAAGTCGCCCTGCAGTTTCTTACCGGGTTTGTCATTGAAAAGTCTCTTTCCATAGACAACATCTTTGTCTTCGTCGTGGTCTTCGGCTTCTTCGGGATTCCCGCAAAGTACCAGCATCGCGTTCTGTTCTTCGGTATTATTGGCGCACTGATCTTCCGGGCAATCTTTATCGCGCTGGGTTCGATTCTAATGCAGTACCAAGCAGTTGTGGTGATCTTCGGGGCATTCCTGATAATCACAGGCATTAAGATGATGTTTCAGCCCGACAAAGAAGTAGACCCCTCTAAGAACTGGATGATTCGACTTTTAAAAAAGTACATTCCCGTTCACGATCGTATGCATGAAGATCACTTCTTCGTGGTGGAAAAGGGCATTCGTTATGCCACTCCTCTTTTCGTTGCCCTGGTGTTCCTCGAGTTTACTGATATCATCTTTGCGGTTGACTCAGTTCCTGCGATTTTCGCCATCACCAATGAACCCTTGATCGTCTTCTCTTCGAATATTTTTGCAATCTTGGGTTTACGTTCTTTGTACTTCCTGCTGGCAGGCGTGGTCGACAAATTTCACCTTCTCAAGTACGGACTTGCTGCCGTCTTGGTTTTTGTAGGACTGAAGATGGTCTGGCTTAATAAACTTTTTGATGGACACTTCCCGATTGGTTTATCCCTTGGAATCATTGCCCTTTTCATCGGTGGATCGATCGTTGCCTCCCTATTAATTCCAAAGAAAGCATGACAAAGACCCCTAAGTTCCTGATAATGGGACTTAGGGGGGCTTTTTTATGACCAGAAGACTCTTCTTTGCTCTGAATGCGACGGATCCTCTTTCCGAAAGCTTTCTTCCCACTTTCAAAAAGCTGAAGATCAATGCCGATCGTCGAGAAATCGCGGTAAAATGGGTACCCCTTGATAATTTTCACATCACCGTGAGCTTCTTAGGAGATCGCCCCACAGACGACCTGCCAGCCATCCAAGAAGCTCTGAAAGAGGCCTGCGCTCAAGTCGCCCCTTTTGATCTTAAGATTGAGGATATGGGAGCCTTTTCAAATGAGCACGACGCTCGGGTTTTGTGGCTGGGGGTTCAAAACAAGAAATGCCTGGGTCAGTTTAAGCATCTTCTTGATCAAATTCTGACGGAAAAAAATCTTCTCACAAAACCGGATGAACGAGTTTTCTCTCCACACCTGACATTCGGGCGTCTGCGCAATCCTCGCAGTGTGAAAGATATGATTTCTCCGTTCAAACGAAAGAGTTTCGGAAAAATTCATGTCGATGAAATTGTTCTTTACGAATCCAAGATGCAGGGCGTTTTCCCAATTTATACGCCACTGGCAAGAGTCAAACTTACTGGCAAAAAAAAGGATTTAGAGGACGGGTCACAAGAGCAAAACCCTTCTCTATTCTCTTTACCCTAAAGTTCTACGGAGTGCTCACCTCAAAGACTGAAGCGGAGCACTCCAACAATTCTCGTATTACTTCAAACGAGTTTCCAACAACTGATTTAACGCCGTCAAAGCGTCAACCCATGTGAAGATTCCGACCAACTTGCCATTATCGACAACCAGGGCGGAACCGAATTTTTTTGAAGCCATCTCTGCGCAAACCTCGGACAAAGTTGCATTGGGTGAAACAGTGTACGGATCTTCAGAAAAAGCTTCAGAAACTTGAACTTTCTCTGGGTCCACATCTTTAAAACTTGCAACCAACTTGATATCGCGATCTGACAAGATGCCCACCAAACGTCCACCATCCAAAACTGGCAAGTGACGAATCTTCAAAGCCAACATTGTTTTTTCTGCTTTTGCCAATGTCTGATCCGCACCGATTGTTTCCGGTGAAGTTGTCATGTACTTCTGAATTGTAGGTGTTGCTTTCATCTAGAACCTCCCTTGGTAAAGTGAAACCTTTAGATCTTTATCGGCTTCAAGGCTCGCACTGTTCCCTTGCGATCGGCAAGAATCCAGAGATCACCTTGAATAATCACATTCGTGAATGCGCCCTTCCAACCCTCTTCGGGCTGCCACTTATAAAGTAACTTTTGTTCATCCTGAGTGTAAACATAAAGCCCCTCAGCCCCAGGCAGAATCACGTGACCGTCAGCGTCCAAGACAACAGATGCATAGTTCATCCCTTTTGTAGGTACGCGAAGCACCCAATCCAAGGTCTTATCTTTAAGATTAAATTGATAAATCTGACCATGAAGGTCCGCGATCAATAGATGATCATCACGGATCACTGCCTGACTGATCAGCGCCCCGGAGGTGTTGAAGGTGAAATAGTCTTTTCCGGTTTTTTTATCATAACAAGCCAGTTGCCCGTAGTGTGTGTTCTTATAAACGTCCCCCACACCAAAACAGACAACATCTTGCCATAAAGAAGGAACTCCCCAAGCCGATGTTGGCAGATTTTTCTCCCAAAGAACCCGGCCTGTTTGAAGATCCAAAGCATACGCTTTCGTCGCCTTCTCTTCATATCCCATATCTAGTCCCGTGCCGATATAGACACGGCTTTCATCGACCAAGGGATACGAGTCCACGTGCCCTTCATTAAACTGCCACACCTTTTGCATTGTGCGAGCATCCACCGCGTACAGGCCATCTTTTCCTGCGGGAGTTAAGAGCCACGCTTGCGACCCTTGTGGCGCCAATACGGCCGCACGCTCAATATGTCCTTCTGTTTCAAAAGCTTTAAGGAAGACGCCTTCTTTCAAATCAAACGAATAAAGACGCGCATGATGGGTCAGGTGCACCCCTTCCCCCACGAAGATTTTATTATCCCATATCACCGGGGACGCCATGACAGGTTGACCAATTTCAAACTGACGACGTCGAATCCCCGTCTCCAGATCCAACTCCACCAATCGACCACTGTCAGTCCCCATGAAAAGAGAAGTCCCACGGACAACTGGCAAACCAAAGATGGGAGATTGGATTTTATTCTCCCACACGGTTTTCAAAGAAGAGATTTTCCCACGAGTTTCAACCTGTGCTGGGCCTGAAGACGCATAATCTTGCTGTGACGGCTGACTACGACTGTTTTGAATCTTCACCCACCACAAAGGATAAGAGCCATTGTAGAGATACTCGCCTCCTTTGATCGCGCCAAAGACCAGGGCATTGGAAACCAACGCCCAAAACAAAACTTTGGGCTTCATCAAAACTTCAAAAAGTTTTTTAGGACCTTCCGCTTTAAGTTCTACACCGAAGAAGGCCGCAATCCAGGTCGCAACACTGGTCAAAATCATTCCCAAAATCGTGAACGGCAATACGACGGTGGGAATAATTGCCAGCTTAGTTGCTTCGTCTAACTGAGCCGTGATTTCCATCAACCCAAACACGTTCGCCCTCCTTAAATATCTGACTGGCGCCGCGAATCTCTCCGACCGCCGGCAAGCCCATTTCGCGAGCGACAATGGCACAGTGGGAAAGAACTCCCCCACGCGCCACGATGACCGCTCTTGCTCTTTGAAACAGAGGAGTCCATCCTGGATCCGTCGCTTCCGTCACCAACACATAGTTTTCTGGCCATAGTTCCAGATCCTCTTGTTCTGGATCATTCACAATATGCACCACTCCACTTGCAACTCCCGGAGACAAAGAAACCCCTGTCAAAACCAACGAATTGTCCTGAGGTTTTGTTTCATCAAGAACTTCACGCAGTTCTTCCAATGAAAAAAGCATCGGTAAATCCACGGATTTTAAATGATGAGCCGTTTGTTTTCTTTCTCTGGCCACAACCTGCAAGTTTTCGAGATTCTGACCTTCTTGCAAAGACAAAATCTCATCCAACTTGAACCAAAATATGTCTGCGCCCAGCTTCACCTTTTCAGCAATAGCTAAAGCCAACCACCGGATCTGGGCATAAGGCTTCATCAGCTCCATTTTTATTTCTTCACGAACCTGCATCAACTTCTGCAAGTCTTGCCACTCCTGCTTAAAGACCGGTCGACGGATCGTCGAAAGCTGCGGCAATAATTCATCAAAAACTTTCGAGCCTCCACTAGAGAACGTGCGAGTCGATTTCGACTGCTTCACGTGAGGCTTTCCAGTTTCAAGCCAACGCGGATGAGACAGTTCCAATTCCCCAACACCCCGATGCCCGTAGCGACTCAAAAAGCTCTTCCATTTTTCATCCGAGTCCTCGATCTGCGACAGCTCTTGGTACATACGACTGGCGACGGTCTGCAA
>JANJTG010000304.1 GCA_024711265.1 Bdellovibrio sp.
AAAGGTCATGCGACAAGATGGTGTGAATCTTTTGATTGAAATGCATCACTTTTAAAATCTCATCGTTCAAGTCTCGCAAAGCATGATTGCCCTCTTGAAGATCGACATTCAACTTTAATATGTCGGTCACGTCAGTGAGAACGTAGACATCCCCGGCCTTCTCTCCAGCTCGGGATGCAAGGGTTTGCTTCGCCAATCGATATTGACGATCTCCTACACTCAGTGAGCTCTGACTTTCCAAGAGCTCCTTGAGTTCAGGCATCTCGCTGATTTTTTTTCCAACCATCGAGGAGTCAATTCCAAATACTTTTGCCGCAGATTTGTTAGCATCCCAGAAGGTTGAGTTCGCAGCCACAATCAATACAGGGCTTGGCAAGTTTTCATAAACCCTCTGTTGAGCTAAAATGCTAATATCTAAAAACTCCAACCGTGTGACAGAATAATAAAGACCTAAAGCCATTGGCCAAACCGCAGCGACACTGAACTGAATCATCGCTGGGTTATTAAAAATATATCTCGCTGAAAAATAAAAAAACAAATGAGAGGTCGCAGCCAAAGTGAGAACAACGGCATATCTCTTTCGAGCCCCTCGCCCCTTTATGATCGCAAAAATATAAGCCCCATAAAGAACCACAAGAAGAACATAGAGGTAGTTAAAGTAGTAGGAAATCAAAGGGCCACTTTTATAAGACAAGAGGCCATAGCCATTTTCAAGGTTCTGAAAATCATAAAATGTCCACTGAGCCGTGCCCGGAATGCCTACCATAGAAGCAAGATTCGCTACCACAACGATGAGAGGGACAATAAAAAGCACCACACTCCAACGCGCCCACTTTTCCCAAAATTTAGAAAAGAACACGCCCACAACCGTAACAGCCCACAGTGGAGAAATAAAAGGAAGAAAGAGCTGCCTTGCTTTTGTCAGTAAGATCTTGGATTCAAAGTCTTCGACGAGGATAATGAACAAAACCAGTAAGGCCCAAAATGCATAGATACTTTGCAGAATGATCAAGAATCTGTGCAGGGTCGATCTTCGGTAGGGCCAAACATAGGCCGCCAGGGCCGTGCAGATTGTGAACGTCAAAAGAAGAGATAAATAGATAATGAAAAAAGCCATGATGTGGGCAAGAAGATAGACTTTTTTATAAACTAGTCAATCCCAACAAAAAAGCTGTCACTGATTATTATTCTCAGCGACAGCTTTTCATTCAAACCAGACTCGTGATTCAGCGGCCACTTCTACTCCGCCGGTTTATTCTTTTCTCTAAATTAAGCCGCTTTTTTCTCCTGATGAACAATCACGCTTGATTTGTGTTTCGTCGAAGCGGCGTGACTTTCATTTTGTCCCTCTTTGGTGCCGTCGATGGTTTCAACCAATACATAAACGGCATTCGTCAAGTTCTCGGCCTGACTTGAAAGTTCTTGAGCTGATGCTGCGGCCTCTTCTGAGGTTGCTGCATTCACCTGAGTCACTTGATCTAATTGATTCATGGCCTTACTGATTTGCTGAATTCCGTGAGACTGTTCCTCACTGGCAGTCGCAATTTCGGAATTAAGATCCGAAACCTTTTTAACGGAACTGACAATCTCTTCCAAAACTTTTCCACTGTGTGAAGCCTGCTGACTTCCCACCTCAATCTTAGCAACACTGCCCTTGATGAGGTCGGCAATATCTTTAGCCGCAGAAGAACTTCTTTGCGCTAAATTTCTAACCGCCTCCGCAACGACCGCGAAGCCTTTCCCTTGCTCCCCGGCTCGAGCCGCCTCTACAGCCGCATTGAGTGCCAAGAGATTTGTTTGAAAGGCAATGTCGTCCACAACATTCGTAATTTCCTCAATCTTTTTAGAGTCCGCAGAAATAAGACCCATGGAATCCACCAGATGACGGATCTCCGACTCCCCTTTTATCGCAACCTCTCGGGTCAGTCCGGCAAGTCTAGCCGCTTCTTTCGCGTTGTTGGAGTTCACACTGACCATCGATGTTAATTCTTCTAATGTCGCGACAGTTTCCTCAAGGGAAGATGCTTGTTCCGTGGACGCCGATGAAAGCTCTTCGGAAGCCGCCGCGATTTGGTGGGCGGCCTGGGTCACATGGGATGAGTTGTCTTTTAAGGCTGATATTACCTGATTAATGGCTTTACTTGCTGCTCGAAGAATGACAAAAGCCAAGGCAACCCCAAGGATAATTGAAAAAGCACTGATGGCTCCGGTCCAAGTCTTGGCCTGCTGATAAGTCAATTCGGCATGCTTTCTTTGCTCTGCCATTTCGATCACATCGTGTTGGACCATCTTATCAGAGGCGGCCTCCCCCGCCAAACGAAGCTCACGCCCCTTAGAGAGAATCAGGGCGATTCCTTCTTTGACATTTCCATTGACCAACAGTTTGGCCACTTCAGAATTTGTCACATGCCACGCTTCATAAACGGCCACGAACTCTTCCAGATTTTTAAGGGCCTCAGGATCTGCGGTCTTTCGTCGCTCTTCAAGAATCTCCCGCATTTCTTTGTCTCGTTTGACAATTAGCTCGGCAGTGCGTGTTTTACCTTCGAGCGTGTCGTTAATAATGAAGTTTCTTTCGTTGATAATCTGAGTGTAAAAAAGCTGACGAATTTTCTCAGCCTGCATCAGACTCTTCACCCGAACATCGGTGATCTCCTCTAGGGACTGATTAATGCCGCCCATCTGATATAAACCCATGCCAGAAATCACCGCACTTCCGACAATCAGTACACAAATAACAAAAGCAATTTTTAAGTTGAGACTCCATTTTTTCATATGACGATCCTTTTTTCTCTTCCACCCTGGGGTGTGACGCTTAATGTTCGGACCGCGCCCCCCAAAGCTTTAGGCGAAAAGAGAATCAAATTTCATTTTATAATGAGGAAAAAAGATGTCCTAAATGTCTTTAGGACATATAAGACATTGATTTTTTTAATCCAAGAAGGATCTAATCTGTTGTAAGAATATGTTCAACACTCAGGTAAGATAAAAAATGCTTGGAACCTTTGCGCAGCTCAATTCCGAAGCCTTAAAACTTCGCATCAAAAATCAAGATGTCACGCAAGCTCAACTTGCGGACTGGCTTGAAGTGAATATCAAGACAGTCCAAAGATGGGTCAATGGGCATGTTACAAAGGTAAAAACGGAAACTGCTCAAAAGATGAGCGAACTTCTTAAATGCCCTCTAGAAGAGATCATTTTTCCAGAGAAAACTGTCCGCGTTCTGGTTAAAAACAAAGT
>JANJTG010000307.1 GCA_024711265.1 Bdellovibrio sp.
TGGAGACAACTGAGTGTTCGCCGATGAACCGAATTGCAATGAGATCTGACTTCTTAAGGCATGAGACAATGTCACCTCAGCCAAAGCCTTTGGTGTCGTCGCCGTATAGGTCGCAAAATAGACACTGGTTCCTTGAGTTAAAGGAAGACGCCCTGTCACACTCCAACTAGGTACTGCGGAGGTAGTTCTAAAGGCATCATAAGATGCCCAGGCAAAACCTTTATTACCCCAATTTACGCCCCAGGAATTGGCAATCTTAAATGCTCCCATTTCTGCAGTTTCAACCAAACCGTTGCCATTGATGTCCGTCCATACGTTGTCGTCATAACCAACAATCGTCATCGCATGACCACCCAACGTCCCATTAAGATGGGTCACGATTTTTTCTCCGGCAAAAGGGCCACTTCCCACTGTGTTATAAACCCAACTATTAATATAGGTCCCTACCATCACAACGTGACCATTCAGCAGAATTTGTTTCAGATTGGCCATCGCCGTATCCGTATTCACCGCGACTGCCGCAAATGTGGAAAGGCGCGAGTTCAGAGCCCCCTTCCAGTGAGTGGAATTTAAACTCCACGCTTTGAAGTCCAAGTCATAAGGATATTCGACATTCAACGGCGCCCCGTGCTTGTTCATCACTGCAAAAGCATCAGAAAAACGAGCGCCCCCATCAACCCCACCGTTAATCAAATTATAGGTCCACTTCGGAGACAACACCTTCTGACCGGCTGTCTTGTTGTCGCACCCAAGGGTTAAACAGATTTCATGGCTGGCCACGTAATAGGTACTCGCAAAAGCCACACACGAGGATTGATTTCCTTGATTGGCAATGGGGGGAAACGCCGCCAAAGTTGAATTATCCACTTGCGCTGGCACACCGCTTGTTGCCATCACACCACCGTCTTGAGAGTTCGCAGCACTGCCCGTTTCAATTTCATACTCAGGAAGTCCTTCTTCTTTTTTAAGAGGCGGCAAACCTTGCTTTTTACGCTCCTGGTTGATTCGCCCAAGACCCATGTCATTAGGGCGCACCTTTTTAACTTTGTGCTTTTTAAGAATTACTTCCTCATCAGGAGTCAGCTCCTTAAGACCCGTGCGTTCATGGGCAGCTTGCGCATACGAAATATGGGAAAGAATGAGCAGAGCAGAAAAAATAGCTCTGAATAAGCTTGCGGGGGACTTCATGTTGTTTCTCCAATAGTTGGTGCCTTCCTATCGGAGAAAAAATATTAATCCTCACCGAAAAGTATCGAGCAGGAGTGATCCCACCCCCTTCTTATTTCACAGTGCTGATTTTTTGTAGAACTCCTAGACAAAAACCCGAGCAAAAGTCGAGTTATTCCAGAATCTCAATCTGATCATCTTTGCGCAGGATCCCTTCATTTTCGGGAATCCATAAGGTTCCGAAAAAGACATCCTTCCCGTCGCGACGATAGCTTGCCAAAGTTTTGAGTGGCTCGGGTCCATCAGGAATTCCGCTTTGTTGATCGATCGTGATCATGGCACAACGAGAACACCGTTTAGGTTGAGAGAAAACAACGTCCCCTACGCGAATTCGCTTCCATGTCTCTTCTTCATAAGCGCTCGTTCCCGAATACAAGATATTCGCGCGAAAACGATCCGCTGTGACCGCTTTAGGCAAGCGAGAGTTCAGCTCTTCAAGACTTTTCAGATTTAAAAGCTGCAAAGGCCGCCCGTCCGCAAAACGCACTTCCGGTTTCCATTCCATCGCATGAGATCGAACCCGGCGTTGAGAATAAGGGGCATACCGAACCAAACGACATGGAATCCCAAGGTATTGAGAAATCGCTTGAGAATAAAGATCGGGCTCTAACGCCGCCTCAAAGCTGTCGTTCCAAACCTGCACCTTCACTTTTCGCTGAAAGGAGTTGTTTTTTGAAATTTTAACGAACATTTTTTGAAATCCGACCGTCAAGGCCGTCGACTCGTGAAAAACCTCGATCGTCGCTATCTTGGGAACAGTTCTTTGTGAAATAAACTTTCCACTTTCATCAATCAACATCCATTGACGATCGCCCTCGGGCCCCTCATGGGTGATCTTCATTTCTTTGAGACTTTGAGATCGTGCGGACTTTATCGGATAAATAAATAGCTCTTCAATTTTCATGAGTCTCATGCTTTCTTTTTGTCCTCATGAAATCAAGATTAAACTTGTTTGAGCCTTGATTTTTATATTCCCCTCTCGCTATAATCAGAATCGCCATACGGCTTATAGGGCTTGTTTGTTGCCAAAACAAATATCGCGGGGCTGATTTTTACTCGAAGTCATTCAGCTCAATTCAAGACAATCGAAAAAATTTTTTTCTCATTCACGAGAAATGAAACCTCGTGCGCGAGAATTTTGTTCCTAAACCAGGATTTTTTCTAAAAACTAATCTTGGTTTGGTCGAAAGGTCTTCTATGAGCCTGACAAAGAGCTTACGCCACATTTTGGACGACAGAAAAATCACTGTCGCACAGCTCTCCCGTCAATCGGGAGTGCCAGCAAAAACGATTTACCACTGGCTGTCAGGCCAACAACCTCGAAAGATTGAACACCTTTTTCGCATCTGCGACATCCTCAATTTATCTATTGAAGAGCTCTATGGGCGCCAGAAAAAGGGTTTAGCCAAACCTCTTCTTAACAAGGAGCTTCTGCTGGGCGAACTTCATGCTGGCGTCTACGAGGTGATTTTACGCCCCCTAAAGAAAAAGGCTGATGACCTATGAAACTCCCTAAAGAAATCCTCTTGTTTCCTGCATTAATGCTTCTTTTATTTTCTTGGGTTCTATGGAATATCGAGTCCTTTCCTCTTTTACAGGAATTCTCTTCGCGTTTGCATTTCCACCAAGACCTCACGATCTTTCGTCTTCATGCTCAAGACCTTCTTGAAAATCCCCAACTCTGCCGTCGCACTCTTCAAAATTATTTAATCTTTTATGATGAACTCAATCAAAAGTACTCATTAACTGCGCCACCCCAGACTTCACAGAAAGCATTCCCTCTCTCCTCTCAGAAGCTCAAGGTCAGCAATCTCTGGCTGGAAAAAGCTCATTTGAAAAATACAGTCTCTAAGGTCGACAACAAGACCTATTCCGTTTTGCAAACACAGTTAGTCATGGAAGTGACCGCCGCCGAGTCGCACCTCACGGGAGTCGCAAAAATTCCTTTGTCCATCACAACGGATCTCGAAAATCCAAGAGAAATATTAGACTGCGTCTCTGTAAGCCACCAATAAGACAAAATTAAAAAGGGCCTCCTTATTGGGGAGACCCTTTTATTAAGTAACCACAAAGGCCCTTTTTAAATTACAACCCTAAAACGTAGCTGAAAATCAATGGCGCACAGATAGTGGCGTCAGACTCCACAATATAGCTCGGAGTTGTTGGAGCCAACTTACCCCAAGTGATCTTTTCATTAGGAATCGCACCAGAGTATGACCCGTAAGACGTTGTTGAGTCAGAGATTTGACAGAAGTAGCTCCACAAAGGAACATCTTCATGACCCAAATCTTGTTCAAGCATCGGAACCACACAGATTGGGAAGTCTCCAGCGATACCACCCCCGATTTGGAAAAAGCCCACGGGCGCTTTTTTAGAAGCACTCATGTACCACTCAGCCCAAGACTTCATGTACTGAATACCGCTTTTCACAGTATGGATGTTCTTCACATCACCCTTAATGCAGTGACCAGTAAAGATGTTACCCAAAGTGGAGTCTTCCCAACCAGGGACAACCATTGGAAGGTTCTTTTCAGCCGCAGCCAACAACCAAGAATTTTTAGGATCAATTTGGTAGTACTGTTCAAGTTTTCCAGAAAGAAGAATTTTGTACATGAACTCATGAGGGAAGTAAGATTCACCCTTTTGATCCGCTTCTTGCCAATACTCAAGAACCACTTTTTCAATACGACGAATAGCTTCCTCTTCAGGGATGCAAGTGTCCGTCACGCGGTTTAAGTGTCTTTCCAAAAGCTTTTGTTCATCTTGAGGAGTCAAATCACGGTAATTAGGAATGCGCTCGTAGTGATTGTGCGCAACGAGGTTGAAAACGTCCTCTTCAAGGTTCGCACCTGTGCAAGAAATCGCGTGTACTTTCCCTTGGCGAATCATTTCCGCCAAAGAAAGACCCAATTCCGCTGTGGACATGGCACCTGCCAATGTCACCAACATCTGGCCCTTATTTTCGATGTGTTTTTTATATCCTTTAGCCGCATCTTTCAAAGCCGCAGCATTAAAGTGACGATAGTGATGCTCAATAAACTGAGAAATAGGTCCCATGCGAATGCTCCTTAAATCAGAAGCAGGACCTTAGCATGTTTACGTTAAAACTCAAGTGGAGAATGGCCTTTGGGGGCTTTCGCGGCGTTTTTCTTCTCGCGGTACCAATGCACAAAAGTCGCCCCAACAAGGGCAAAACCCACAAGAATTATAAACGCGATCATCATAAACCAAGCAAAAACGATCATACCGACTCCGACCCTTTTGGATTGCGAACGCTCGCATAAATTTCATTCACGATGTGAGAGGCCATCGCCAATCCAAAAGAACCAGTCACAAAGCTCGCCGTCCCATAAATTACATTACGGTGCTCACAACTGTGAAGATCGTTTTGACCCTGAGGACACACGCATTTAAATCCCATGCCCTTGTCGTACTTCAGCTCTTCAGGCTGCATCGGAACCTCGTCTGAAAACACACAAGGAATTCCAAACTTTTTAGTGTCAGGGAAATTATATTTCTGACGAAGAATCTTGCGAACTTGCGCCGCCATGGGATCCACGTAAGTCTCGCCTAAATCCGTCAATTTGATACGAAGAGGATCCATCTTCGCAGCAGACCCTCCGGAAGTAATGACTTTGATTCCTTTTTCCCGGCATGTCGCCAGCAAATGAGCCTTCGCCGTCAAGTTGTCAATCGCGTCCACGATATAATCCGGCTTATAAGCCAACATCATCTCGGAATTCTGTTCGTTATAAAATTCAGGAATCACATTCACTGTCGCCTGAGGATTCACCTTACGAAGACGCTCCCCCATGATTTCAGCTTTCTTTTTTCCCACCAACCCCTGAAGAGCATGCAACTGACGATTGGCGTTGGTAATACAAACTTCATCAAAGTCCACAACCGTCAACGTTCCAACCCCAGAACGAGCCAAAGATTCCGCAGCCCAGGAACCCACGCCTCCCAAACCAATCACCATAACATGAGTACCGAAGAGCTTTTTCATCACCTCATCACCCACCAAACGCCCCATGCGATCGAAACGACGATGCATCACGTATTCAGTTTCTTGAGGTTGCGGCAAATTGTTATTTTGAGCGGTTACGTCCATGGAGTTCCCTCACCCTGTGCGCCAAGCGCGAAAAGTCTTTTAAAATTCCCTGTAGTGATATCTAAAATTTCTAGAGGATCAAGTGATTTCAGCTCCCCTATAGTTCTTGCCACCTCCCAGATACTCTCTGGAGGGTTTAAACGCCCCTGATAAGCCGGAGGGGCCTGATCCGGGCTGTCACTTTCAATAAGAAGGTATTCCAAAGGCATTTCTTTCACGGCCTGATGCAGCTTCTGATTATCAGGTCGGCAGACCGGCCCCCCGATGGAAAGATAAAGGCCACGACTGAGAAAATCCTGCGCCTTTTTCCAACTTCCATTGAAGGAGTGTACCATGCCTTTTTGAGAGGGAAGCCCCCACAGGTCCATGATCCTGAGACTTTCCTCGTGTGCTTGCACTAAATGCAAAACCAAGGGCTTCGCCGACAGGTGAGCAAGTTCCAACTGCTGCTCAAAAACGCTCATTTGCCGCTCGCGAGAGTCTTTCATAATATGCGGGCGAAAATCCAATCCCGCCTCTCCCAGCCCTTGAGCATCCACCAACTGGGACGCCAATAAATCCAATGCCTCTTCACATTGTTCGTCGTCGTGATCCACAACCCAATAAGGGTGAAGACCAAAACAAAGACCGATATGCTGAGGAAAGCGGCGTTTGAGTTCCCGCTGACGTTGCCAGTCCTCGGGCCCCACTCCCCCTTGCATAAAAAAGTGAATTCCTCGCGCCCGAGCTTCTTGAATAATAAGCTCTTGCTGCCCCTCCCACCGAGGGTCCGCCAAGTGCCCGTGCGCATCGATCCAAAAGCCAAATCCAACCATAGGTCTAGGTTATACCCTTAATTCCCGGACTCGAACAAGGTTCAAGTTCCGCCGATATGTTTCAGGTGAAGGAGTATGTATGAAGCATAAAAGCTTACGTTTGGGGTTTGATGTGACAATGGAAAAAGGTTCCACTTGGAAACCTGTCAAGGTTCAGTATTGGAATCACGAAGGCCACTACGCCAAATTTAAACCCTCAGCGCCATTTAAATATATGGCCGATGCATTGGCAGGACTGTCTTTGGTCAAATTGAACCACTACATCAAAAGCCCCGTCGCAACGCCTCACCTTGACTACTCCTTTGCTGTCGATGCGTGGAAGGCCCTAGATCCTCATATTGAGCTTTACGAGCGCTCTCATCCCCGCATCCGGGCCTTGCAGGCTCACTTGGCTGTGGTGAACCCAGAGCTTTGTGCGGAGTTTGAAAATCACTTCAATGAACACTTTGAAATGGCGATGAAACCCTGGGGTGTTGACCTCACGGCCCTTTGGCCATTGTTAGACACCTTCGCCTGGTTTGAAAACAAAGTAGGCTCGCCTTTGCTTTACAACTTTGGTTTGAATTTCTCTAAACCCTTCATGGAAAAACTGCACACACTTTATTCTTTCCTTTATCACTTGCGCGGCCTGGTCGCCGTTGATCACAACGCCCATGTTGAAGATCCCTCCCACGAAGGCGTCAAAGTGGATGCGATCACCGATTACTTGCCTCGCGCAGAGTATGTGGTGAATGATGCTCTTCTTTATTGGAATTTCAAAAAATATGCGCAACCCTATTCAAGTCCCAAAACCCCTGACAGCCGCGTTGAAAAGTTGTTAGTCAATCCATTGGAAAAAGCGTTCCATAAGTACTCTCACAACGCTTGCCACTTGGTAGACAACTTGCCACCGAACTTTATTAACTCCCTGAACCCTGTTGAACTCGAAGAAGCTTTCTATTTAGTGCAAATGGATTGGTTACTTGGTTCTCCGGCAGGTTTATTGTTCAAAATCCGTGAAGAAGTGTATGCGTTGCAAAGTGGCTACGAAAAAATCTTCTGGAAAGATGTGGAACCCAAGTTCCACAACAAACCCTTTGCTTTGCACCTTTGCTGCGAAATCAGCGAAGACTATGTCTTCGACAATAAAGCCGCTTAAACTGAATCGACATTAAACGAGGAGACGCCCCTCTCCTCGTCCTTCAAAGTCCTTAAAGCTCCTCCCTAATCACAGATATTCGAGTTCCACAGCAGCCTCTCCCAAAGGGAGGGCATCCGCGAGGACTGTCCGAGAAGATCTGTGATTAGGGAGGAGCTTTAAGGGCTTTGAAGGAACCAGGACGAGGTTTAAGACGCTCTTTCTGCTCTTCTTGCACGAATTTTCTTAAAGACAAAATAAACCAGCAATACCGCTAAGAGTGCCAGCACAACCAACTTGAATTGGCGCAGTTTACTTAAGATGGGCTCTCCGTAGTGAGCCAAAAGATAGATTTGTGTCGGCACGCTAATAAGCGCTGCGACACCATCAATGACAATAAATTTCCAAGCCGGGTAGCGAAGCATCCCACAAGCCAAATGCCCCGGAAAACGCAGGCCCGGAGTGAAACGGAAAATTCCACAAGCGTAGGCTCCATACTTATGAGTCCACTCTTCCACTCGCTTCATCATATGTTCAGGGAAAAATTTGTGAACGCGGGGGTGGTAAAGAAGCTTTCGCCCGAACACCCTTCCTATCAGATATATGAGCGTATCACTCAAGACCACCGCCGCAAACGCAATGGCCGACGCCGTATGCACGCTCACAACCGGAGCCCCTTCATAGGGAGGAGGAAAATGCTGAGGGTGCGCGCCCATGAACGCCAAAATCCCCACGCTGATCAAAGTCACTTCCTCGGGCAAGGGAAAGCCCACAGCCGAAAGCATCATCATTCCGATCAAGGCCGCATAAACCGTCCCCGGCTGATAAGCGAACTGTGACATCCATTGAAAGATCGGTTCGTTAGCAAAATCCAATATAGCTTTCTCCCAAGAACTTTAATATGGAGGAAACACTCCCACTTGAACACCCTTGCTACACCGTGCTATGTGTTCTTTCTGCTCAAAGGAATAGTATGCAGAGTGCCAGAGGATTTGAATACGGAGTTCGTCACATAATAAGCCCTCAGTCGGGAGCTGTTTGTGATGTTTTATTAGGCATTTTGGATCTAGATCGAACCCAGATTGAGTTTTTGCTGGATCTTGGTTCAATTTATTTAAATCACCAAAGACTAAAGGAAGATTCCTCGGTTTCTGTCGGCGATTACTTGCGCGTCCATACAAAGCCCCGTCGCTTCGTCGCTGACGACACTCAATGGGCCTCGAGAATTCTTTTTCAGAATGAACACTTCCTGGTTGCAAAAAAAATTTCGGGACTCCCCGTTCACGCCAGTGTCGACAATCACAAAGAGCATCTTCAAGCCTATCTTGCAAAAACTGTGGGGCGTGAGCTCTTCGTCACTCACCGCCTTGACGTGCCCACGCGGGGACTCATCGTGTATGCCAAGACGCTGCCTTTTCAAACCGCGTTCAATAAACTTCTTATTCAGCGTGAGATGAAAAAGATCTATCGAGCTCTTGTCCATGGGCAAGCTCTAAACCCCGGAGTGGTCACACATTATATGGAGCCTTCTCCTCGGGCCCCGAAAGTCGTTTCCCATGAAGCCCTGCCGGGTTGGCAGGACTGCGTGCTCGAGATTCTGAATATTCGTCTTTTAGACAACAACCACAGCGAACTTAAAATTCAATTACACACCGGAAGAACCCATCAAATTCGCGCCCAACTGGGCTATGAAAAGCATCCGATCATAGGGGATCATGCCTATGGCGCGGAAAAAATCTATGTCGAAGATAAAATTGAACTGGAGGCCTGCGAGCTCGAGTTCATCAACCCGCTCACAGGGGAATGGCATCATTTCAGTATTTAGAAAACAAAGGCGTTGGTCATCAACGTGTATTCGGTATTTTCAGGCTGCATCCAAGTCACGTCTTTACCTTTGTAACTTCCAAGGCTTGTGGTGTTTTGAACTCCCGCAGTGAAAGTTAAACCGCGCATCACACGCATCTCAAGCCCAAGACCTGCGCGAACTTTCGTAACATGATTCCCTTCCAGTTGCTCGGCATCTGAAGAGTAATACCAATCTTCATCAAAGCCCGCCTTAGGCTTCACAGAGAAGTAGCGATTGATATCAATGACTCCTTCGACGAAGTGCTCGAAAGAATACTGCTTGGTTGTCCCTCGAGGATCTTTCTTAAACGTCCCATTTTCCCATTGCGGAGTATTGGGATCATAATAAGCCGTCTGTCTTTGCCAATAAATATCGGGCTTAACCCCGTAGGTGATCGAAGAAAAACGACCAATCGAATACTCGAAGTAAGCTTCAAAACGAAGTTTCGTCACAAGTTTCGAGTTTTGAGAGTATTCACTGGTCGGCATATAAAGCTTCACGTTCCCGGAAATATCCACATCACCGATATACCCCAGATCATATTTCGAATATGCAAAGTGAACGTCTTGCAGATCCAGAACGGAACTCACCTGATCCGCGTACTCATTTTGTCCGGCAGTGTTGTAGACAAAAGGAATACGCACAGAAAACTTTGTGTCGGAATCAATCTTATAATTAAAACCAAAGTAGTTATAAGAATCGACGGAGCGAGCGGAATCAGCGGTTTTCCCGTAACTCATGTTGGAAAGTGAAGCGATCGAAAACAACGTCACATTCCAGTTCCGTCTCATCGACTCTCCTGCCGACATCACCATGCTTTCTTCACGTTCTTGAGCCTGAACGAAGGGAGCAAAACAAGACAGTGCAAGAGTGAAAACCAGGGCCTTTTTAAGCATGAGAGCTCCTTAAGGAATTGAAATCCATGGAGTTATGCCATATCGCGGTACGTTACACAATATCCAAAATTTAGACAGGCTGAGTCTCAATAAAATCCTAAATATCTTTAGGCTTGAGTCCTCCACCTAATCCCCTTAAAACCAGAGCATGAAAAAAATTCTGACTGTTAAGAATCTGACTCTCGCTCTTGTATTATCTCTTATCACCGGCTGCGCCATTAGCTTCAAAAAGCCCCATTGGGACTTACCTCCCAAGGCAGATAATGAAGTGTCTGTGATGTCGTTCAACGTGGAAAACCTTTTCGACACTGTTCATGATGAAGATCGCAACGACTATACCTACCTCCCCCTCATGGTAAAACAGAAAACTCCGGCCTATCAAAAAGCCTGCCGGGAAACGAACGACAGCGCCTACCGCGTGTCCGAGTGTATGTCCACCGATTGGAATGAACTGCAACTGGATACCAAACTAAAAAATCTGACATCCGTCGTTCTTGATGTTGATGGCCAAGGCCCCGACGTTCTTATGTTGATCGAAGTAGAGAATGAAAACGTTCTTAACATTTGGAATAAAAACTATCTTCAAAAGGCCAATTACCAAACTGTTGTTTTGATTGAAGGCCCCGATAAACGCGGTATTGACGTGGGCCTGATGTCTCGCTTGCCCCTGGTGGGAAAACCCACACTGCATCCGATCCCTTGGAAACCCGCAAACGAAAACGACAAAAAGTGGATGGAACAATCTCGCGGAGTTCTCGAGGTGACTCTCAAAGCTCCTAATGGAGATCCCATCACCTTCCTCGTGGCGCACTTCCCGTCCCAAGCCAATCCCTCTTACTGGCGTAAACAGGCTGCGGAATTTGTCGCGCAATTAATCAAGGACAAAGGCCCCAATGCAATGGTCATTGCTGGGGGAGATTTAAATATCACCCATGAAGAGGAATCTAAAGAGCACTATTTCCGCGATATTCTTGGTCAAGCTGGCGCCGTGTCTCATTTCGTCGGTTGCAAAGAGTGTCCGGGAACTCACAACTACCGTAAATCATGGTCCTTCTTGGATGCGCACATCTACTCAAAAAGTCTTTTAGGAGATGGCTCTGGCAGCTATCAAATGGAACCCAACACGATTGATGTGATTCGCTACAACGATGTTCATCTAAAAAAAGGAAAGTATCCAAAACGTTGGGATTATGATCGCATGGATGGCGTTGCCGACCACTTCCCTCTTTATGTTCGCCTGAAGCAAAGAGGCCCGGCGAAAACTCCGGTGATTCAAGAAGAAGCTCCGAAGGTTGAAATAAAACCCGCTCCGAAATCAAAGAAGAAGAAATAATAAAAAAAGCCGCTCTCTAAGCGGCTTTTTTTATTTCTATTGAAACTAAATAATTAGTACACTTGAAGGCGGCCCAGATCGACCGTCGGACGCACTCCGCAAACGGCAAGTTTGTTCGTCCAATCCGCACCGATCGAAATCTGTTCGTCTTCGAACTTCACATCGAATTTATTTTTGGGACCCGCGCTGCCGGTCACCTTCCCAACAAGGACATTACAAAGGCCACTCACCTTAAGAGTGAGATTGCCCCCCTGAATTCCCGAGTTATAGATCTTCGTTCCAGGTCCAGGGTAAGTCATGTCCGCCTTCACGCTCAGAATCTTCACTTCAGGAGTTGCCAAAGAAGCTTTATCGACGGTCATGCTCAATGAGACCGTGATTTTATTGGGAACGTTTTTTCCGCCCTTGGACCCACTGATGGTCCCGTCGGTTTTGACTTCAATCAAGGCCACGTTTTCGTCTTTCGTTGATTTCAAAGAAAGCTCATAGTTCTCAACCAGATTCACGTAGGTTCTTTCCTTACCGACAGCATCCACGGTCGATTTGATGTTGGCTCCCTTCACAGAGGCCGAATCCAAAAGACCCTCCTTCAAAACATAGGAGGCCAGGAGTGTTTTAGCGGCTTTAACCTTCCATGTGACATCTCCACTCAAATATTCAAGATTATCTCGCGAAGAGGTGATCTTGACTTGAGTAGAACCGTCGGTCGCTACTCCTTGATCCTCTGTCACATACTGAGTCTTCCGAGCATCCGTCGTTCCTGTCGCCAACTTCACAAACTCTAAGGCTTCAATCTGTCTTTCCATCAGAAAAGACGCCAAAGCAAAGTTACCCAAGCTGAACTCGCCCGATTGTTTTTGGTTGCCACGAGCTCCCCCTTTTTGAGCGTTGATCTTCAGGCGCGTGTTTTCATCCACCACCTTCACATCGCGAGGAGTACAGGCCGTCAAACCCAGAAGAGAAGAAACAAAAAGAGCTGAAATAAATTTGCTTGTTTTCATGGGTCAGGAATCTATCTTGAAATCCCTGAACTTTCTAGGGGAACCCGTAGGGGTTCCCTGAATTCTAACCATTTCCTGAAAATTTACAGACGTGTCAAAATTGTGAACAGGCAGCGCAACCCGCCATTATTGATTTTAAGCTCTTTCAAAAGCTGGTAGCCTTCCGGTACCGGCGAAAGACGCTCTTTTTCGGGATACAAAATACCCACTTTATTCGGTTTATAGCGTCCACAAAGCACCTTGGCCAATCCCGTAAGGCCTCCCTTAAGGGCCTCAGGCAGACGCTCCCCATAAGGAGGGTTTACGACCATCCAAAGAGGGCTCTCGGCGCATGAATCGCCCTGAAGGGCATCTTGGACCCGATACTCTTTGACGGCCGCTTTAAAGCCGTCTTTTTGAACCAGAGCAAGTTGTCTTTCCACTTCAGTGAAGTTTTTCTCTGCCGCCGGAATCATCTCGCCCTCAAGATCAAAACCAATAAACTTTTTAAATACAGTTTCCGTCGGCATTTCATAATTGAAGGCAAAACTGGGAGACAAAAACAACTTCGGAGTCTTCTTCCATTTTTGAAAAGCATAAGGCCGCATAAACTGCCCACTTCGTAACGCCCGGGCCTCACTTAAAAAAGTTCCTGAGCCCATCATGGGGTCCAAAAGAGTGACCTGTGCCACTTCCGAGGGCGTGGCCTCGGCGATCATTTCGTGCAAAAGATAAGCGGCGATGGTTTCCCTTAAAGGCGCTTCCCCTTTTAAGATCGACCAACCCCTTTTATGCAAGTGCTCCCCAGTTGAATCCAAACTGATGGTGCAAAGATCGTCTTCCATACGAATATAAATACTGGCGCAAGGTTCGATGACCTGGGCGGCCCCAAAAATCTCTGTCAGCGCCTTTTCTGCGCTTTCTTGAAGACGTTTTTCATTGTTCAGACGACTTTTTTGAGCCGCGACTTCCCACTCCACATGGCCGTGACTTAAATACTCCCGCCACGGCAATGACTTGAATTTTTGATAGAATTTAGGAAGATCGCGCGTCTTGAAAGAGGCCATTCTTAAAAGAACCCGATTGGCGGTTTTTAAAAAGAAATTAAGCTGAAGAGCCGCAAAAAAATCTGTTTCAAACTCCAAGCCTCCTTGAAGGACTGCAACCTCTGGAAAAGGCAGGACGTGAGTTTTCGCATCTTTTCCCAACAAATAGGGCCACACCTCTTTCATTTCCAAAAGAGTTCTTTCTTCAAAGCCCAGAGGTGTTGACACAAAAAAACGATTCATTCCTAAAATCTCCAATAGGCATCAAAAAGAAGATAATAACCGTCCACCGGAGAGAACTTAAACGAAGCCACATCCGTCGCGTTCAAAGAAAAACTAAGATGAAACTTATCCCAAATTTTAAGATAAGTGAGGTAACCCCCGACGGCCTTCTTTTCGAAGTTATAACTGGGGCCCAACAAAACCCGGTCCCAGTTATCCAGGATAAACTCATAACCAGTCTGAAAAGAGCTTGTCCCTAAAGATTTAATCGCCGTCGTATCTTCGGCATCTTCAAAACTGAAAAGAGCCACCGATAAGAGCGTATGGG
>JANJTG010000489.1 GCA_024711265.1 Bdellovibrio sp.
GCTGGCCAGGCGCATGGGCAAGACCCGCATCATCGCCGAGACCGGCGCCGGCCAGCACGGCGTGGCCAGCGCCACCGTGGCCGCGCGGCTGGGCCTGGAGTGCGTGGTGTACATGGGCGCCACCGACGTGGAGCGCCAGGCGCCGAACGTGTTCCGCATGAAGCTGCTGGGCGCCACCGTGGTGCCGGTGCACTCGGGCAGCAAGACGCTCAAGGACGCGCTCAACGAAGCCATGCGCGACTGGGTGACCAACGTGCGCGACACCTTCTACATCATCGGCACGGTGGCGGGCCCCCACCCGTACCCGAAGCTGGTGCGCGACTTCAACGCCGTGGTGGGCAAGGAATCGCGCGCGCAGATGCTGGCCGAATACGGCCGCCTGCCCGACGCCGTCACCGCCTGCGTGGGCGGCGGCAGCAACGCCATCGGCATGTTCCACGCCTTCCTCAACGACAAGTCGGTGCGCCTGGTGGGCGCCGAGGCGGCGGGCGACGGCGTCGAGACCGGCCGCCACGCGGCGTCGCTGGTGGCCGGCCGCCCGGGCGTGCTGCACGGCAACCGCACCTACGTGATCTGCGACGACGACGGCCAGATCACCGAGACGCACTCGATCTCGGCGGGCCTGGACTACCCGGGCGTCGGTCCGGAGCATGCCTTCCTCAAGGACAGCGGCCGCGCCGAATACGTGGGCGTCACCGACGACGAGGCCATGGAAGCCTTCCACCTGCTGGCGCGCACCGAGGGCATCCTGGCGGCGCTTGAATCCAGCCATGCCGTGGCCCAGGCCATGAAGCTGGCGAGGTCGCTGCCGAAGGACGCGCTGGTGCTGTGCAACCTGTCCGGCCGCGGCGACAAGGACATCTTCACCATCGCCAGGCGCGAGGGCATCGAACTGTGACGTCCAGGATCAAGCAAAAGTTTGCACGGCTCGCGCAGTCCGGGCGCAAGGCGCTGGTGCCCTTCGTCACGGCGGGGGACCCGTCGCTGGAGGCCACCGTGCCGGTGATGCATGCGCTGGTGCGCGCCGGGGCCGACGTGATCGAGCTGGGCGTGCCGT
>JANJTG010000248.1 GCA_024711265.1 Bdellovibrio sp.
ACGTCAGATATTCTCAAGCTCAAGTTTGGCCCGCCGGGTCTGTTTTAATTATTGATCAAGTAGGCATTCTGGCTGAACTCTACACTTGGGCCGACATCGCCTTTGTTGGGGGTTCTTTTAGAAAACAAGTTCACAGCGTGATGGAGGCCCTGGCTGCCGGATTGCCCGTGATGGTAGGCCCCCAGCATCGCAACAACCGTGAAGCCCTTTATTATCAAAAGAAAAATTACTCTTCAGGAATGATCGTTCAAGTCATTCATTCTTCCGATGATCTGATCGTCCTTTTGCAAAGAATGAAAAAACGCCAAGATCAGATTCCTCACATCAAAGAAGAGATTCGCGCCGAGATTGGAAAAAACCGCAACTCGACAGCGAGAGTCCTGTCGTCATTGGATAAAATCTTGAAGTGATCGCAGCCCTAGGGTTCGTTTTTTAAATAGTTATCGACAATTCTTTCAAAATTCATCGCCTTAAGAGCCTCATTCAACTGCATCTCTTTATTTTTGCTATATTTATTGAAAGCAAAAAAAAGTTCTTTATGCGCTATGATTTTTGGATTGATCGAGATCTTGCCTTGATAGTTCGGGAAGATATTCTTCAAGTAATATCTTCCCACATTAAGATCCATCAACACCCCGTCGACGTTACTTTCCGCCAATTTCACGAGGGTCGACTCTTCGTTTAAGACCGAGACCGTCTTAAACTCGCCCCGTCGAATCTTCTGAGCAATCTCCTCCGTGCTGCCGTAGCCTTCGGTCACCACAAATGTTTTCCCATTCAGATCATCCAGAGTCTTCCACACAAGGGGCTTACTCTTCTTTTCCATAAACACCAAGGGCGATGAAAAGAGCGGCCCCGCGCCGGAAAATCCAGGAAGAATTTCATCCCTCCATGCCGGAAAATACCCGACGAAAGATCTTTTCCCACCATTTTTTTGGGTTTGAATCCATGGATAAAAGACGAACTCGACAGAGATTCCTTTCTTTTCAAGAACCTGCCTAAGGGCCTCGGCAGCCGCCCCATTGCGATAGCATTTGGAACACGTATATGGTGGCCACTCCACAGTGGCGACCACCCAGCGTTCAGCGCCTGCAGAGAGTGAAAACATTAAAATGAGCATTAAGGCTGTAAGTCGCATCTTCCTAATTAGATCCGTGTCAGATTCGAAAAACAAGGGGCCAGCCCAAAGTCGATCCTTAAAACTTCAAAGAGAGGGTCCCTTGCTGGGCTCCGTCACGATTAAGAATTTTTATTTGAGCTTCTCTTTTTTTCCAATTCAACTCAATCATTCCAAAGTTGGGTTCTTCCACTTGTTTTCCGACATAATGCCAGTCTTTTTCAGAGATCGCCGCAGCTCCGTTGAAGGGCCCTGCCGTGACATCATAAAGAGGACCATAATCAATCAAATCCACTTTTCCAATCGCCCCCAAAGAGCGATTTCCGCTAATAAATAAAACATTATGGGCCTTCGTCGCTCTCAACGTATCAAAGAGGCGCTGTCTTTCAAGTGGACTCAGACCCCAGCGTTCTCCTGGATAAGAATTGGCCGCCATTTGAAGAGGTGACACGATGATACGGTAATCCGCCTCTTTTTTTAGCTCTGACTCCAACCACTTCCACTGTTCTTTTCCCAGTCTGGAATCGTTCTTAATCCAGTTCTTTTTAAATTGGCCATTTTCCTCACGCAAAGAGGCTGCATAAAAACGAGTGTCCAATAAAATCAACTGCAGTCGCTGACCTTTGGGGCCTAAAATGATCGAATGCTCAACACCTTTGGCGCCCGTTGCCTGCAACTTGGGAATATACGTCCAATATTTTAAAAATGCTTCGCGACTTTCGTTTTTCAACGCAAAATCAGAGTCTCCATTCTTCACACCATAATCTTGTTCATCCCATACCGCCATAAACGGAACGCGAGATCGCAAATCGCGGTAGCTCTCAACCTGATCTAGTTTTTTATATTGAGCTGACAATGGTTTTTCATCAAAGCGAACCGAGTCCACGGAGTTGCCCGCCAATACCACAAGATCCGGCTGGGCTTGGCTTATTTTCTGCCAAAGACTTTGATCTTCCCCCTGATGCACACAACAAGTGAAGACCACTTTCTCGACTTTTTTCACATCTTGAGGCGCTACAGATGAAACATCCGATTTATAGTTTGTTTCGGCCTGCATCCGCATCATTTTCAAGGTGAGAGATTCTGGACGAGGTTTTTCCGCGCAGGCGACCAAGACCATTAAAAGAGGGACCATTCCACTACGCACAACAAAAGATGGTTTCATCCTGATACTCCCAGACAATCACGAGCACTCTTAGAGGTTCCAGAAAAATCCTAACATTAGGCCAAAAATCAAAACACCGCTTTTTAATATGAGACAGAAATGCTCGACCTGTGTCCCGACGGAACGACAAAAAACGTCATCTGTAAAAAGCATTTTTGCCAAGTCTTCTATTTTTGAAATGAATGGGCCTCTTGCAAGCACGGAACTTGAAATGATCTGAGTAGGAATACGGGGTTGGAATGAAAAGATCCGCTTTATCAACAGTTTGTCTCATTTTGATACTGACCGCTCAAACGTGGGCGCAAGGTCAGATCAGCACGGCTTTGCCGGAGGCCAACAAAGAGAACAAGTTCTCAGCAGAATGGCGTTTACGCCTTTCGGGGGCCGATGTCCACGACGAACAAAGCCAATCCAAAATCGTTGATATTCGCACTGAAATCAAAGCTAAGTATGTTCTAAGCAATGCCCTTCATTTAGATATCCAACCCTCCTTGCGTCTGCAGTCAGGACAAACACAGTCTGTAGATGGGGCGGATAAGCCAGAAAACAAGATTTCCTTATCGCAAGCAGCAGCTCATTATCTTCCGTTCCAAGCCTTTCGCCTTTCCGCTGGGGCCTTGAATCAAAAATATATGCACACAGGTCTTTTGATGGACCCCATCGCCTTCCCCGCCGCTCGCGCGGAGGGCATCTTAAAGTCAAACGACTTCAAGACAAGTCTAGCTATTGAGTCTGCCATCCCCACTTCAACATCATTAAGTACAAACACGAAAGAACTTGAGCCAACACCTTCGTTGAATTCAGCGTCTTTAAAGCTTCACTGGCAATCCGCGAAGAATCTTTATTGGAAAAACTCCGTGGGTTATTTCGTCTATAACAATCTTCCCTCGGCCGTGGCCCAGCAATCTCGCCTTTTAGGAAATGAAGTAAACAAGATTTCAGATGCCCAATACGCGTTCACAAGTCAGTACCAAGGGGTGGAAGCCGCGTCTGAATTGAAGTTCCCTATCGTGAACGCGCTGGATTTGACTATCGGCGCAGACTATCTCATCAATCAAAAAGGCCCCTCGGATCAAAACACCGCTTACCGCTACTTCACCAACGGCGAATTCCATCTTAGTAAAAACATGGATTTGATCGTTGAAGGAAGTTATTTTTCTGTGGCTCCCGAAGCCGCCGTCGCTTACTTCAATGCCTCGGGTTTTGAGACCAATCGCATCGGATACTCTGCTGAAAGCTATCTTTCCTTTAAGAAGGAAGGCTTTAACATCGGCCTCAAATACACGGACGCCGAAGTCATGTTTTCAAATTCAATTCAGTCACGCGAAAAGACCTTGTTGATTAAGCTGGAGACCTTCTATGCAAGCATCTAAGAAGACCTTCATTCAAACCCTCTTGAGCATTTATGCTTTGAGTTCTTTGGCGGGATGCAACCTGCCAAGCCCCAAGGATAAAACAGACACAGGATCTGGAGCGGCGACTTTCACCGTTCAGGCGATGGCTGAAAAATCAAAGGCCCTTGAAACATCGGTTCAAGGTGATTTTGCATTACCTTCTTCAAAAGTTTTCAATCTTCAAGCGTGCGTAAAGGATGTTGCTTACGATAAAGCGATTTCAGGCCATGAATTCCTTGTTGAAGAGGTTAATAAAACCGTCGTCACAGATAAAGCCGGATGCCTGACTTGGGCAGAACGCATTAACTATAACTTCCTTGGGGAGTCTCAATATATTCGCATCGAAAGAAACATCAAAGGTTTAGGTCTTCACAAGGGCCACCAAAGCGTCGCTTTCGCGATCAACCCTTGGTCACATGGCGAAACTTTGACTCCTGTTTTGAATCCCAATGACGGCAACAACATCCCTCGCCTGGTCGACGACCAAGAGCAAGGAAAAATGGCTCTTAAAGGTTTTTCCTCTGACAACAAAGCCACCGTTCGCCCTCTTTGGGTAGAAGATGGCCGCCTTTTCGTCACCGAACAAAAAATGACCAGTGACGGCGTAGTTCTTTTGGTTGAAATGCGTCCCAATCCTTCCATTCAACTGACTAAAATGAATGGCGAAACATTCTTGCGTCCTTTGACGGCGGGTTCTTTTAAAGCGCGCCTTAAGTTGATCCACGTCTATCAACAAAATGACAAAGAAATCCGTCGTCTTCTTTCTGAATCCGAGATGATGACTGTAAAAATGGAAAACGCCTCTTTGGCAATCAAGTCTTCCATGTCTTTGCCAGCCCTTCCGACCCGCGGTCAAATTATTATCGGCATGGAGCTTCAGCCCGTGAATGGCCCTCAAGGCTTGACCGGTTTTGATGGCATCTACCTTTTAGGCGAATACGATCAAATCAAAGGTTCTTCTTTCCTGAAGCTCAATACTGTGGTGGCACAAACTAAAGACTTCAAAATCGCAAACTTCGTAAACTCGTCTTTGACGGAAGTGTCGCGCAGCTCTCAAACAGGTGCGGTTGAGGCGGAAACTTACCAAAAACCTAAGGTCGAAGTCTCTCAACTAGAGTTCCGCTTTATTCGCGTCGGTGAAGAAAAAACAGCGACTCGCGAAGTGTTCTACAATATCAGAGCTTGTGTGCGCCATGGTGTGGATCAAAAAACCACACGTTCTCACACATTCAAGATTACCAAGTTCCGTCAGTCCGAAGCGGAGGTTTCTTCTTCGACGCTCCTTAAGACCGACAACAACTCCTGCTTGAACTGGGACGAAAAAATCACATTCAAGTACTTTGACTGCCAACACTACCTGAAAGGTTTTGTTCAAATCGAAAACCAAGATCTGGGCATGAGTGAAAAATTGGACATCATTGTTAATCCTTGGGAGTCCAATGGCGGCGCGTTGGCTCGCGACCTGCGCTATGTTGAACCCACCGAAAAAGTAATCTTGAGTTGCTCTCAGGAAAACCGTCCGAAGACACAAGTAATGTTAGATGGTTTTAGCTATAATACGCTTTCTTATAACTACGGCATCGATTCGTTGTTGAACTTGACAGTGACCAAGAAGATCCAATTTAAAATGGACACTCGCCTTCTGATCTACTCGAGCTTGTCCAACGGTCGTGCCGAAGTTCAAAAGCTTCGTGACGGTCTTTACTTACTTCGCTTGGCCGTTGTCCAAAATCGTGACTATGACACCAACAACACTTATGTTACATCTTCGGATAAGTTGGTGAACGTCATCAATGGCCAAGTGAATACGGATATCACATTTCAAACTCAAGATCTCAAGGCTCTTGGAAATCGCAACAACCTCCTAGTTGAGATCTATCCTGTCGATGAAAATAAAGTCGATATCCAAAACGGTCAGGTGACACCAAAAAATACATCCGAAGTGCTCACCTCCTTGATTGACGAATCGACCGGCCTTGAAGTTCCGACCTTCATTGGGCCTATCACCTTGAACACCGATGAAGCGTCCCGTCCCCTAAGAATGATGGATGCATCCGCCATCAGCGGTCTGCTTTTGACGGGTCACGGTCAAAACAACAGCAGCGAAAAATTCATCATTCAAAAAATCGTCACTGAAGGACAAAAAGTTCGTGCCGAAAAGGCTAAAACCATGCAATCTCGCGCGGATAAAGTCCAGTTTTCCAAAGAGAACAACCTGGAGCTTATCTCTCTGAAGACTGCGGACGCACAAGCACCGCTGGTAAAAGCTTTGCTGGGATCAACGCAGCTCAATCCTCGCCTGATCGTGACAAAAGCGGATCTTCAAGAGGTCATTACTAAAGGAACTTTGACACCCCAAACAGCTCAAAAACTGTGTGCTTTCTGGGGAAGTGATTACTTCAAAAAACTTTACGCCGAAAAAGGGGGCGTAACGATGAAGCACGTGATGGGTTTTGGCATGGACTGCTACCATGCGGTGGCAAAAGATCCTGCCCGCTTCTTCCAAGTTGAAAAACAACTTCTTATCAAAGAGGTTGGCGGATCTCAATTCATCAAAGGATTGAATCAAGGCCTTTCCGTGGGAACAAGCTTTTCTTTAAGCACGTCTCAGTCGGCGTTTTCTTCTCGTACGGCCAGCATCAACGCCAAAGTCGGTCTTTCTAAGAAGTTCTTAGATGTTCTTTCTGTTGGTGTGGATTTTGGTTATGCCATGTCTTGGGGTGTTTCTGATTCTAAAACGGCCAGCAACTCGATCAGCGTCAGTGGTTCCACCTCCATGACGGTGCAACAAAACACCTTCAAAGTTCGCGTCAACAAACACGAACAATGTGCGGTAGTAAGACTGAACCCGACCCTTTTCATTAAAGACACCAAGTCTTGGTTTGGCCGCCGTGATTATCTCGCGATCCTCAATCCACAGCTTTCCGCTGAGGAAATGGCGACAGCCACAACGCGTGGTTTGATGATCTGCGAAGGTGAAGTCCGCGCGGAAGCCAAAGACATCATGGAAAACTACTACTTGATTGCTCAAGAGTCTGGAAGTTCTCAAATGCAGGATAACGGGGACGCGCGCAACAGAAACTTCTTCATCACGCTTCGTTCGACCAACGACTTCAATCGCTTTGTTTTGGCCATGAGAGGCCAAGTCAACATGCCAGCTTCTCACCAGCAAAAAGAAGAAACTCAAGAGCAAGCCACTCAAATGATGGAACAGCTCTTTAAGATGTCGGGCCCTGCATATCCTGGAGTTTACTTAGCGAAGTAAAAGGGCCTCGCGCAGAAACTCGACTCCACGCACGCCGAACCAAGAGTAAGATTCTCCATTGACGATAGCGCCCTCGATGCCGAGGGCCTTCAGATCACTGATCTTTTTATGAAACGGAAAAGGCTCTGAGGAAAATAGAAAAAAAGAGTCTTTATAATCCTCAATCTCAATCACCGGATACTTTTCCCCCTCGGGAAACTCCACAAGGGTGGCCCCTAATTTTTCTAAGACTGAGCCGATATAAGTCTCGTGACTGACACTCATCCAAGGCTTTTTCCAAATAAGATACACAACATTTTTGTATTCTCGAGAAGGCGGTTTGACCCATTCTAAAAAGCCGGGAATTTTTTCGAAATTCCAAACGGGTTTTGGGGCCTCAAGAACATCTAAACAGTCCACAGCCAGTTCCATCAGCGTCGGGTTTTTAAAGTACTCCCCTAAGCGCACCAACTCCGTCTGAAGATTTTGTAACGAAGACACATGAGTCGCCAGACAAGGCACGGGGCACTCTTCGGCCATTTCCAGTGGATTTTCCTCTTCGTCCAATAAGACCAGATCAGGTTTTAGATCCACCACTAAATCCCAAGAAACATCCTTTGTGCCCCCAACAATAGGGATGTTCGTAATCATTTTGGGAGGATGAATGCAAAAGCGCGTGCGCCCCACCACTTGCACTCCGGCTCGTAATAATGTTTCTGTCCACGACGGAACCATGCTTACCACTCGCATTGACCCTCCAAAAAAACCAGATTATCCACTGAGCCATCGGGAGTCAAAACTTGACGAGTCCACAGGACCCAACACACTATAGGCGCTTGAACAGTGAGGTTATTTATGACGCAACTCTTCCCTCTTCGCGATAAGCCTGCATTGAGTCCCTACAAAAAAGGGGACGTTCTTGTGTTGTTTGGCGAACTTTTTTCTCGTGGTTACGCTAATGGCTTGGTGGAAGAAGCCGAACGTCGTGGCATGACAATTATTCGCGCCACTGTTGGCCGACGCGAAAAAGATGGTTCTCTGCGCCCCCTCAATGCAGAAGAGTCTGCCAATATTCCCCAGCCCTTTATCAATGTGCCTCTTGAGGCTGGTTTTGACATGGAGCCAGATTCTCACGGTGTGACTCCTTGCGATCAATTGAAAGATGTAAAACTGGGCGAATGGGACCAAGTAAAATTGAATTGGGCCTCGATCGAAGAATCTGAAAAGAAGGGTGTTGCTCGTTTTAAGAAAAACACTGAACTTTTCATGAAGGAACTTGAAAAACATATTCCCGCAGGGGCCAATGTCTTGTTCGCTCACCTGATGGCGGGGGGAGTTCCTCGCGCCAAAATTTTGATGCCGCTTTTAAATCGCGCGTTCAAAGGTCTCGGTGATCGCCACATTTCAACCCTAGATCTTTTAAACACAGATATCGGTCAACTTTGTTTGAAAAGTTTTAACGAGGTAACGGCAGAAACCTTGCGCCACTTGATTGAAATCTCTGCGCCTCTTCGTCAAAAGATCGAAGCTCAAGGGGCTCACGTTTCTTACACTGCTTACGGATACCACGGAACGGAAGTCATGATCCGCGGGCAATACAAATGGCAAACCTACACATGCTATTTCCAAGGCTGGGCAAAGATGGCCCTTGAGAAAATCTCTGAAACCTTCTCTCAAAAAGGCGTTCATTGCTGTGTTTACAACTGTCCCGAAATCCTTACAAACTCAAGCTCGGTGTTTCAAGGGGTTGAAGTATCACTTTACCCTCTGCTTGCAGCTATTCAAAAAGATGGCGGTAACAAAGAACACGTGGCGAAAGTTCTTAGCGACTGCAAAGCCTTGCTCAAAGAGGATGTCAGTTTTGAACAAATCATTGAGTTCACCGACAAGTATCTGACAGATGATCTCACGTTGGCATTCTGCAAGTATGATCAATGGCCTCAACACTCGCGCCTGGATCAAATGGAGCATATGCTAAAAAGCTCGGATTACCTTTTCAGCCTTCATAAAGACGAAAAGAATCTGCTCACGGCCGTCCTCAGCGAAGTGGTCTTTAAATCTTGTGGTTATGTCATGCTTCATGATTCATGGAAACCCAAGAGCCCCGTTGCCTGGATAGGTCACGACCTCGTAGCTCGCTGCATGTAGGATGTCAGTGCAAGCCGGAGAAAGCTGGGATCATTCCAAATATAAATTTCATGGCCTTTCGCTGTCGGGAATTCGCACAGCGATTGCCATGCCAGAACTCTCCTTGAGTTTTGACGTGGCCCAAGGGTATCCCTTTCTTTTAAACCTGAAGCAGTTCTTTCTGACCCATGGTCACCTCGATCACGCCGCAGGAGTCCCCTATATCATTTCTCAAAAAGCTATGAATTCCCAAGAGCCCGGCAAGTTCTATATGCCCTCCTCACTCGTGGAGCCACTGGATCAAATCATGAAAATCTGGGAAAAAATCGAAGACCATCAATACAAATATGATTTCATAGGAGTTAAGGCGGATGATGAAATCCCTCTAAACCCCCAATGTTATATAAAGGTCTTCCCAACCACACATCGCATTGAATCTTTTGGATACACGGTTTTTGAGATTCACAAAAAACTAAAAACTGAATACCTAGGACTCCATCAAGACGAAATCATCAACCTCCGCCGCCAAGGACTTGAGGTGAATGAAATTCAACACCTCCCCGTCGTAAGTTTCACGGGGGACACTCAGATTGAGTTTCTCGACTCTCGAGACTGGGTTCGCAAGTCTAAAATTCTATTTATGGAAGCCACTTATCTTGACGGACGCAAGAGCATCGAACAAGCCCGCCAATGGGGGCACACTCATCTCGATGAAATTCTCCCGCGCCTGAAAGAGATCGAATGTGAAAAAATTGTTCTGATTCACACCTCTAGCCGCTACTCCGACAAAGAGGCTTTGCGCATTTTAAACGAAAGAATTCCCCAGGAATTTAAGGAAAAAATTGTCTTCTTCCCGGGGCGATAGGTAAGGTTTTAGAACATATCCCCAAGATCCAACCAGATCTTGCGGCTTTTCATTTTTTTAGAACGGAAATACTCCACCCATTCTTGAGAGCTGCGCTTTTGCCAGTTTTCAGCTAAAGCTGCCGCAAAAATCAAAGGACTGTATCCCTGCCCCATAATTTCTTTAGGGGGACGAAGCGCTGTTAACATTTCAGGTCCGTAAAAACCTGTCGGCATCAAACGATCTCTTTCCGCCAGCTCCCCGATGATCAAAGCTCCATTCACTTGCCCTAAAACCGTGCGACTCAAAGGACTTGAAGCTTCCTTAGCCTGAGGAGTCCCTGCCGTTCCCACGATAACCAATCCCGCCTCGGCTTTTTTATTAAGAACTTCAACAAGCTCCTTATTGTGATCATTCACCTTCATGTTAAAGTCAAAAAAGACAAAGCTGGTCCCTTGAGGCAATGAGCTAATGCGCTCTTGCAAAGCCTCCACATCCACTGCGCCTTCTTTAGTGTAAGGAGTGTAATTGACGATCTCACACGACTTGCAGGAACGTGCTTGTTCTACAAACAATGGCTTCACTTTCGCTTCAAAATCTTCAGCGTTCTGCTGGCCAAAATAAATCACCTTTGTCTTACTTGAAGGCAATGCGGCCTGAGCCCATGTCGCCCCGCAAGACGCCAAAATCATAAACGTTCCAGCCAAAATACTTTTTAGATTCGATAGATTGCACTTAGTCATAAAGTGAGTTTGCCTTCCCCTCCTCTTTGCTGTCGACTTTTTTAATAAGTTATTGAACAATCGACATATGGAGTCATGGAGTCAAGTTCGCATTTTTCACTCTGGGGACGAGTACTACCTCAGCCTTATTCAAGATATACGCCAGGCGAAATCCAGCGTCACCATTGAATCCTACATCTTTGTCGTAGATAAGCTTACAAATTCGATTATAGAAGAACTGACAAAGGCACGTGAGCGAGGATGTTCCGTGAAAGTCATCGTCGACGGATTTGGCTCCTATTACTCCATTCCCCAATTGGATAGAATCTTCGCCCAGCGTGGAATTGAAATGCGCGTCTTCCATCCCTTCCCCTATCCTCTTTTATGGGCTCGACGGCTTTTTTCCAAACACGCGCCACAAAGATCTTGGGTTTTTAAAAGCGTGAATCGGCGCACTCATCGCAAGATCACTATTATCGACGAAAAGCGGGCTTATTTAGGAAGCTTCAACTTCACTCAAGACCACTGTGAGAGCCTGGTCGGAAAAAAAGCCTGGCGCGACACCGGCGTTTGGGTGGAAGGCTTGGCTGTACGTCGTCTGGTATTGGCATTTCAAATCAGCTATCTTCGGACTTATCTCAAGGGGATTATTAATTGGCTAGGACGATGGCGCCCCAAATCTGAACCCCATGAAGCTCTTCTGCGACTCAATACCACTCAACGCATGAGACGCCGTCTTTATAAAGATCTTCTGATGCGACTTAATCGCGCACAATCCCGGATCTATATAACAACAGCCTACTTCCTCCCGAAACGGGCCTTACTTCGCGCTCTGATGAAAGCGGCTCGACGTGGAATTGACGTGAAAATTCTTATTCCGGGCAAATCCGATGTCCCGATGGTCAAGTGGGCGGCCTTTTACATTATTCGCTTTTTGCTTCACAAAAGGGTTCCCATTTACGAATATCAAAAGACCATTCTTCATGCCAAAACTATGATCATTGATAACGAGGCCTTTATAGGATCCTTCAATCTGAATCATCGAAGCATCCTTCATGATCTGGAAGTTGAAGTCATTTTGAACGATCCAGACAGTCTGCACAATATGCTGCAACAATGGCATACAGATATCGAAAACTCAAAACTTGTCTCGGAAAACGACTTCGCCGCCCCTTCTTGGCTGGCGCGCATACTCTATAGCATCGCCTTCCGCCTGCGTTATATGCTCTAGTTTTTTTATTTTGACCCTTGCCTGCGAATTGGTGATTCTAGAAGCATGAATTCCTACGTCAAAATCGCTATTACTGGAGGCCCTTCCGGGGGAAAAACCACTCTTATTGAGGCCCTAAAAAAAGAGTTGGGTCAAAAGTGCGCCATCGTCCCTGAAGCCGCCAGCATACTGTATCGAGGGGGATTCCCGCGCTACAAAGAGGCGCCCGCCATGATTCATGCACAAAAAGCGATTTATTTCACACAACGTGAGCTGGAAGAACTCATCTGCATCGTCAGCAAAAAGAATCTGATTGTCTGCGATCGTGGATCTTTGGATAGTGTCGCCTATTGGCCTGATAGTGAGGCCCATTTCTTCTCAGCCATGCAAAGCTCCAAAGAAAAAGAGTTTGCCCGTTACGACTGGGTCATTCACCTCGACACGGCCTCTTTGGAATTTTACGACACGACCAATCCCATTCGCACGGAAACATTCCAAGAGGCCTGGGATCTGAACGATAAAATCAAAAAAGCCTGGGAAGGGCACCCTCGGCGCGTGATCATAACTCACAATGAGGATTTTCTATCCAAAATGACAACGTCTTTGGCGGTCATTCACGCGATCATGGCGCATAAAAGTGCCGACGAGATCAAAAAGGAGATCCTGCAATGCTAAGATGGATGCCTCTTCTGTTGTGTCTTCTACCTGCGCTTCCTTCTTGGGCACAAACTCGTTCGAGCAAATTAAAGCCTCTCTATTTCCAAGCGGATAAGAATAATTTGCAAGTCCTTCCTCAAAGATTCGAATACACCTTGCTGGATGAGGATCGCTTCAAAGTGGGGGACATCCTTCTTGATACCACTCAGGTGACATTCCAGGTCCAACCCTCCCAAAACAAAAAAGGTTTTTACCGTATTATCTTTACCTGGCCAGCAGGCCTTATTAAAGAGGGCGAGTTGGCCGTCAAAAACAACTCCGGCAAAGCCATCCTCAACACTTTGGTTTCCAAGGCCCAGGTGAATATCACTCAAGGCACCACTCAACAGGAACAGGGACAGGAAAGTCTTCGTTCTGAAATCGCCACCTTCACCGTTGATGACGTCGAAGCCAACCTTGTTGATAGCATGAAATATCTGCCCTTCATGGTCTTCTGTCTTTACCGTGAAAGTGATGAAACTCGCCTTTATCTTTGTTCTAAAGAACTTTATCTTAGTTCCCAACAAGGACAGATGACTGTCAAATCTCGCTCCACCACAAAAAAATCAGCTCAGATTGAAATCAACGGCAAAGTGGTTGGAAACCAGGGCATCATTTATCTCAATGAACGAAGCGAAAGCGTCGCCTTCAAAGCCCAAACCCAATCAGGAGCCTTCTTAGAAATCGAAACCCGTAAAAAAGATGTCGACTTCAAAGATGTCGTGGTTTCAGAAGACGGTGCAAAAATAATCCTGACGGCCTCTGGAGCTGAGCCGGTTGAAGAAGATAAGGTAAAAAAAATCTCGGACACCGACTGGCAGATCACCCTTCCCAAAGGACGACCGGTTCTTTATCTTAAAGGCGACGGCGACATTCCGATGCGACAAGAGTTTTATATTCGCGGCACTTTGCCTCGAGAGAAGAACCGCCCCTATCTGTCTCTTCGCTCCCCCTCTCGCACCTACTCCTCACAGCTCTCTTTTGCAGGCGTAGTCCCTGAGGGCGTCAAAGTTCAGATTCCTGAAAAGGACACTCTTTCAAAGGTGGATTTCCCCAAAAAGAATCAATTCCTTTGGCAAACAACGGGCATCCCGGCAGGCGTAGAAACCCGCCGCTATCTTGTGGTCAAAGCAAACGAACATGACTTCATCGTTGGTTATGACATGTTCCGCGGCCAACCCTTTGCCTTGGGATTGGGCGCTCACTACCTCACGCCTTCTGGTATTGCCTTTGCCGAACTCGAGTTTCAGTGGTGGCTTGAAAACTTCCTCATGATCAACGCCGAATGGTCCCGTTTTCACTGGGGTCTATCGCTGGAACGAAAACAACATATCATTGAAAAAGATGAAATCGCTAAAGCGGACTTCACCACTTTAGAACTTCTATGGAGAGCCAAGGAAGGATTTAACTTGGTCGATGAAAGCTGGGGACTGACCTTGCCACTCCAGATGGTTCATGGTGAAAGTGCCAGCGCCATGGCGTATGGATTCGGAGCTTTTTGGTTAAAAAAACCTCCTCGCTGGCTTAAATCCTTCATGCAATGGTCAGAATTGAAACTGCAATATTTTGCGGGATCTTCAGGAAGTGATTTTAAACTGCAATCAGCTTACACGCTTAAAGCACAAGCTTATTGGCAGATGAGTTCACAATGGTATCTGCGTTATGGATTGGATTTTAGTGACTATAAATACGATCCCGCAGCTGCGAAGGAAGAAAGTCAATTGGGCATCAATGCCGGGCTTCTTTGGAAGTTTTAGCGTTTTTTAAAGAAACCTGAAACAACTTGCTTCAGGTCGACGTTGAAAACGTCTTGTTTTTTGTTTTGAGCCATTAACAATGATATCTCTCGGCGCGCCGGGATAAACGAAGGATCCAACGCCACACTCTTCTCGAAAGATTTTCTTGCTGCAACCATATCCCCCTTGGCTTTATTGAAAAGACCGATCACGAAGGGGAAAAGGGTGTCATAACGTTCGTCGGGAGGAACTTGCATAAGTTCCAACTCAACTTCCTTCATTACGAATTGCTTCTTAGCAACATCCATAGAACCCAGTTTTGCCCAAGAGCTATAAAGGTGCATCTGCTGCGTCTGTGGGTTGAGTTTTGCGACCTCAGCTAAAGATTGTAAAGCCTTTGCATATTGATTGAACTGCAGGGACTTCTTCACGTCTTCCATTAAAGAGGTCGCTCTTAGCTTCGCCTCAGCTTCAGTCTTTTGTGTCGCTTGACGGAACTGATCAATTTTATTTGAATCTTTTGCGGTCGCCACCGCATCTTCCGCCGCTTTCTTGATATTATTCCAAATAAGAGCGCTTTCAGAATTCGGATCTTGAGGCTGCTCACCAATCAAAGTTAAAAAGTCTTTTAAGGTGGATTCTAAGGAACCACCGCCCGTGCCCGTTTCCATATGAGCCACGACTTCATAACCATTTTTTCCATCCAACTCTGCCCAGATTTTCTTTAAGACCTTCAATTGTTCTTGAGGGTTGGCAAAAGACGCTCTTTGCGCAAAAACGATCAATCCCTTCGTCAAAAGAAAGTGGATCGCCTTGTAGACGGCAATTTCATTGTATCCTTTGACATCCAGAAGTTGAGTCAAAGTCATCTGATTATTCAGCTTCACAGTGAAGCCATCCAAAGATTTCACTAATGACATCGATAAAGCCGGATGATCTTCCCGGAAGGCTGGACTTTTTACGATCACATTTCCCGACCACATCACATACAAAGACTTCAACCAATTCATGGAAATCTTAGACGCGACCCAATCGTGAAGATAATAAGACAAGGTGTCCGCATCGATACTGGGATTACTCATGTCGACATCGGCGGCAGCAAAGTTCACGCGAATCTTCTGATCCACAATCGTGCGAACCAGGCGAATGTTCATTTGCTCCATCAAAATCAGATCAAAAGCATGAGGACTAAGCTGATTATTTTGAATTAAATAATTTCCAATACGGCGATTATTTTTGTCTCGCAAAGCCGCTTGTACATCCTTCGGAGTGGCGTAACCACTCTGGATCAGCATTTCCCCAAGGAAGGTCGTCTTATCGTCCACGTCAACGCCGACAATATTCCCATTGCAGAAGGAAATCCCCGACACAGAACCATCGGCATTATAGATATTTAAATAGCCACTGCTCTTGGTTTCCACCAACAAGGAATACAAAAAGGGCAAGTCAAAGCCGCTGACTTCCTCGATGGACTCAATCACCTTTCGTTTTTGGCGACTGGTTACTGTTGGATTGGCGAACATTTGATACAGAAGTTTACGCGCGCTAGATTCCTCTTTCTTGGGGGAATCTTCCTTCTTAACGATTTTTAGAACCTGCTCCATCTCAAAAGGCTTCTTAAGGAAAGCCAAGGCTTGGGTACTTTGGGTGGATTCTTGAATGAATTGTTTATCCGTATAGATACCACTCATTAAAACCACTTTAAACCGCGATGACGGATAATTAGCACGGGCCTGCTTAATAAAATCCAATCCAGTCATTTGCGGCAAAAGACAGTCACAGAAAAGGAACTCGATGTTGGGATGCGTAGAAAGAACCGTGTTCGCCTCGTCAGGACGTGACGCCAAAAAGACGTCATGACCCGCCCGCGCTAAGACTTCTTTCAAAGCCAAGCCGACGCTTTCATCATCCTCTAATATCAAAATACTTGATTTACTCGGTTCCACATTTTCTTTTCGGCTCTTAATGAGCTTCTATTTAGAATAAAAATGAAAAAGCGGGGCTGATCTAGTGCCCCGCTTTTTTAATCTAGACCTTAATCTAGCGTTTTTACTTCTTGATGAACTTAAAGTACTTGGACTCAATGACATCCATCTCCATCTCATTACCCTCTTCATCCTTCACCGAGGATGGAGGAGTCACGGAGCCTTCCTTGAATTCCGTCCCATAACGGAACAACACATTCTTTTCTGATCCCGAATCATCATTATAGTAAGGCACATAGAAGGAGCTCACCTTACCTGTTGCTGGCAAAAAGCCATCCACCATATTGATCTGGTCAACAATGACCTTGGGGCAATGACTGAAAGAAACACTGGCCCCCCCGGCCGTTCCCATCCACTTGATCCATTCGCGGATCCCACAAGAATTGATACTCTTCAGACCACTCAGCTCCACTTCAATGGCTTGATTGCCGGCTAAGTTAAACTGAGAAAAGTCGACGTCCTCATCGATTGTGCCCGCCATCTGAACCGTTAATTTGTCGGCGGCTTTATTCATTTTCACATCGAGTTTACCCATTCTTTTTCTCCTCGTTCACGTATCTTCAAATTTATTGAAGACCTTCATGTTTGACTACAAAAAATGTCACATCATCGACCAAGGGCGCCCCTTGACGATGGCCCTGAAAAGTTACGACAAATCGATCCACCGAATCGTTCACTCCCGGATAGTCTTTATTTGCCGCAATTAAAGCCTTCAAGAATTCGCGCTCCCCCCAGGCTTCTTTACCAGGATTTTGAATATCAGGAATGCCGTCCGTATAGAAGAACACGGAGTCCCCTTCTTCCACTTGAATACTGGTTTGCTCGTACACCGAATCACGAGCTTGCCCTAACCTCGGGTTATTCACTTCATTCAAGGGAATCAAATCTTTTTTCTTCAAAGGACCTTCGCCCTTTTTAATAAGAAAAGGCGCTTCATGAGAGGCATTACAATACACCAGCTCCCCCGTCTCCAAATCAAAGGATGCCAAGAAAAAGGTCATCATGATACGCCCCTTGGAGACGTCATAAATCGAACGATTTAAAAGCTCCAAAGCTTTGGCCGGAGAAATATTCAAGCGCTCAATAATCGTGGACGCGGACTTCGCAGCACTCGTGATAAGGGCCGCCGGCGCTCCATGCCCCGTCGCATCCCCGATCCACAAAAAGATCTTATTCCCGATTTGACAGTAGTGCCACCAGTCGCCGCCACACTCGCTGGCAGGTTCGTAGTACCCGGCAATCGCCAAAGGACCGATCTTCGCACGAGTTTCGGGGAAGAGCGTTTCTTGAACCGTTTTCGCCGTTTGAAGTTCCGATTCCATTCGCGCTTTTTCTGCCGTCTGTTCTAAGAGGCGTGAGACCTCCGCAGCCATGATATTGAAGTTATCAGCAAGACTGCCCACTTCATCATTGGATTTCACATCGACACGAATATTAAAGTCCCCTTCAGCCACTTTTTGAGTCGCCGAAAAAAGCTGCGTCAATGCCTGCGTAATTCCGCTAGAGGCAAAAAGACTTAAAATCACCGTTGCCGCAATCAAGATACCAAAAAAGATCAAAGACTTGCGAATCAAAATCTGAACCGCACCCAACGCCTTTTCTTTTTCCACTGTCGTCACAACCGTCAAGTCACCAAAACCCGCTCGCGAAAACGACACCAGAAGTTCTGTCCCATTGCTGGCTTTGGTGGTTTCAGCCCCTTGAGCAACTTGTGATGAGGTGTTCTTGAGAAATGCAGGAGCCACTGTTTCTTGCAATTTATGCCCCGGTGATCCATCCGGACCAAATAGAACAGTGCCATCCTGAGAAATCAAATACATCTTCTGAGAAAGAGCAGTCCGAAACATCTCGGCGGCTTCACTCATTCGCGCAATCACCATAAAAACGGTATTGCGAGTTTTAGTTTCGTCGCTGACCTTTTCAAAAATAAAAACGCGATCATCACTAAATGGAACTTTCACCATGCGACGTGTGGCTTCGACCTCGGTAAAATAGGTCGCCATCTGATTTTGCAAAGATCCCAAAACCCCCGCAGTCTGCCCGGGAACCTTCTCTAGCAGAGTCGTCTGCTGATAGCCTCCAGCTTGCCCAGGAGTGAAAACGACCACCGCCTCCAAATTGAATTCGTTCATGAAGATCGAATCAGAAATGGACGTGAACTTTTGCTGGGTCAGATAATCTTGGAAGATGGGTTTAGTGGTTCCCAAGACCGAGTTCAACTGTGTCTTAATTTGAGCCGCCATGGTGCCTGACATATTGCTTGAAGAGTCAAAGACATACGCAATCTTATCGTCTTCAAAAATGCGCAAAGCCAAAACCAAATACACCGAAAGTGTAATTAAAGGCAGCGAAGTGAGCAGTAAAAGAATCTTATATCTTATTGATATGCCACGTTTTTTCACGACTCCAGTATGCCTTCTTCGAGAGAACCCGAAAAGAAATTCTGATTTAACTTAGCCTTAGGTCCGTAAATCATCTGTCATTTCCAACCGATAAGGCCTAAAGCAGGAGTGTTATGTCACGCTTTGGACAAACAGAAAAAATCATCTTTATGGTCGCCATGATCACTCTCATGGCGTTCTCATATTTCTTATACGATGATTCCTTGCTATTTCCTCAAGCCAACAATGAAAAACTCGAGCTGATTGGTGGCGTGGCCATTTCCCAGAACGATGTTCGCAGAAAGAACTTGGATACTTTTAGCTGGGTTCCAGCCTCCCATAAAGACAAGGTTTTCCAGAATGACTCTATCTTCACCGGAGATCGCTCGGAAGCAACCATTCAACTGCAAGACGGAACACAAATTAAAATTGAACCGAATTCATTGATCACCTTGAATCTTAAAAATGGTCAAATGAACTTGGATCTGCGTTACGGTAACCTGATCGGTGAGCTGGCCCAAGGCTCTTCACTGGTACTCAAGTCGGGCACGGAAGAGTTTCAACTAGAAAGTCAAAAAGGCTCTAGTGAAAAATCCAAAATTCAATTTAACAAAGCTCATAGCGGCACCGTGGATTTAAAACTCCTTTCCGGAGACATCAAATACATCGACAAGAAAAAGAAAGCCGTCAAAGAGTTACCAAAGAACGCCGTGGTGGCCGTCAACAAGCAAGGCGAAGTCAAACAGGTTGAAAAAACAGAGCTGACTCTAACCACTGCCAATAATTCTTCATGGTTGCGCCTCAATCCTGACGATCCTCTCTATTTTGAATGGCAAAGCAAGGGCGATGTCGCTCGCTATGAACTGGAAATTTCTCCCACGGAAGACTTCAGCTCTATTGCTGTCTCTAAAATGACAACGGGAACTTCCGTACAAGTGACGGATCCCCTGGAGCCCGGAGCCTATTACTGGCGTTTGAAGGCTCTAGACTCCAACGGGCAAGTTGGAGCGATCACTCCCCCACAACAAATGCAAATTTCTCACTTGGCGGGACCTCAAATCGTCCTCCCTGCTCCGGCTGCTCAATTTGATCTCGAACTTAAAGTGAAACCCAAAGAGGAACTTGCCACATCCACCGAAGTTCAGTGGAAAGCACAACCTGTCTTAAAGAACTTCACTTTGCAAATCGCTCAGGACGCCGAATTCACGCAAATTCTTAAAGAAGCTCAGACGAACAACTTGGCGGCGCTAACTCCGAAACTTCCAAGTGGAACTTACTGGCTTCGTGTTCAAGGTCAAACGGAAGATCAAAAAACGTCACCTTGGTCACAGCCCGTTTCGTTCACGCTGAATCTTTTTGCTCACAAAGAAGAACGCCCTGCGACTCCGATCCTCGTCACCAAGACTGTCGATTTCAAGGTGCCCACAGAGAGAGATCGCAATCCCGCGTCCCCAGAAGCCCCCAAGCTTGCTTGGAAGCCCGTGTTAAAAACGAAAAATTACCAGTTGCAGATCTCCAAAGACGCAACATTTACGAATGTAGAAAAATACGATATCGCACAAACTCAAGTTTCGTGGTCGCAGTATCGTCCCGGCAAACACTACTATCGAGTGTATGCCCGAGGGGTCAATGGACTTATCAGCGAACCAAGCGAAGTCGGCACCATTGACATCAGTGTCGGCGGTTTGACACTGAACCCCTTTAAAGAGATCAAGGTCATCGCCGCAACTCCCGTCCCCAAAGAAACCAAGGTTTCTTGGACAGAAGTCCCCTTTGCTAAATCTTATCTTTTACAAATGGACAAGAGTAAAGACTTCTCAGCGCCTCAACAAATGGAATTCAATGCCAATGGCGGAACTCTGACCCTGCCGGACCCCGGTCGTTACAGTGTGCGCGTTCAAGCCTTGGACGAAAACAACAAGCCTTTGACGGACTTCTCCAACATCGAAGAAGTTCTCTATACCTTCCGTTCACCTCTGAATGCACCTTTGTTGATGGAGCCCTTCAACAATGCTTCGATCTTCCTGCAAACAGAGATGGAACCTTTTATTTGGTTAGAATGGAAGAAGGTCGAAGGCGCCTCTACTTACCGCATTGAAATCTCGGATAAACCTGATTTCTCGAGAACTTTGATTGCAAAGTCTCTCACCGGCAATCGTTTCTTGATTAAGGAGAAAGTCCCGCTTGGAAAAATCTACTGGCGCGTACGGGCAGAAGCGAAAGAGGACGTGGAGCCCTCTGATTGGGCAACACAACGTGAGTTCACCCTTTACCATCAGAAGAATGAGACTTTTGTAAAATGAAGATTCAATACTCACTATTCGACACTCTCTTAGAACCTGTTTTTGTTCTAAACACTGAACAAAAGGTGGTCTATTGCAACGAAACCGCGGCTCTGGTTGCTGGCCTTTCTATTCGCAAAATCACCAAAGGCATGAAGTTCTGTGACCTCTTCGAATTCAGTGAGCCCATTGAAGGCTTGAATGAACTGATCAACGTCTGTGACGCCACACCTTACAAAGAAGTGACCTTCAAAACACCTCAAGGTGGTGAAGGCAAGGTGCAAATCACCTTGCAACCTATCTTTGATTCCATGGGCGACAAAAACTGGATTGTCTTTGTTCGCGATGTCACACTGGAAGAACGTCTTCAAAAAAAATATCGCGCTGAACTTGAGCAAAAAGAAGGCGTCATCAAAGCCTTGGAAGACGCCAAAGCCCAATTAGAAAACTACAGTAAAAACCTTGAGCAGATGGTCGCCGACCGCACACGCGAGTTGTCACGCTTAAATCAAACCATGTCCGCCCTCCTCGACAGCTTGGGCCAAGGTTTCTTTATCTTTAATCCTCAGGGGCATATTCTGGATGTATCCTCCAAAGCCTGTGAAAACACGGTGGAGTGCAAACCTGACGGCAAACTGATTTGGGATGTCTTGAAGCTTCCTGAAAACAAAGTCGAAGGCTTCAAAAAATGGATGCAGACTCTTTTCATGGAAATGCTGCCTTTTGAGGATCTGGCTCCCTTGGGGCCCACGACTTTTGAACACTCCCAATCGCGCAACATCGCCTTGGAATATCATCCCCTGCGTTCTTCCGAGGGAACCATGGATGGCGTAGTGGTTGTCGCCTCCGACATCACGTCGCTTGTCGAGGCGCAAAAACAAGCTGAAAATGAAAAAGAACACGCCAAACTTATTATCAACATGATTAAGAGTAAGCGTGAAATCCATCGTTTCATCCAAGAGGCTCAAGGCCTGTTGATGTCCATCCGTGAAGAAGTCTCTAAGGATGAAGGGCCGTACGACAGCGAAAGCCTTTATCGCCACTTGCACACGCTCAAAGGGGGCGCTGCTCTTTTCTCTGTGACCGAGGTGGCGGAATCGTGCCATCAGGCGGAAACTATTCTTAGTGAACTTAAAGATAACTGGACTCACCCCGCCTTCATTGCCCTTCGTGGAAAATGTTTTGAGATCGAAGATGACTTCTTCAAGTTCCTTCACGAAACACGAGAGATCCTGGGTTCTTCAGCTCTCTCTGAAGAACGTCAGATCGAAATTGCGATTAGTAAACTTAATGACATCGCCCGCAAAGTGGGAACTCTTCCTGGCGGCGGCACCGTTGCGCAAGAATTGCTTTTAGAACTTGCCATGGAGCCCGTGTCCCGTTTCTTAGAACCCTACAACGAAGTGATGTTACGACTTGCCGAGCGAGTTGATAAAATGATGGCGCCGATGAAGATCTCAAACGGTTCCGTCATGGTCATTCCCGAAATCTATAATTCACTCTTCTCAACTCTGGTGCATGCCTTCCGCAATGCCGTCGATCACGGGATCGAACTGCCCGATCAACGCGTGGATCTTGGCAAACCCGCCGAGGGACAAGTGGAAGTCGAGCTTGAGGTTCTTCATCACGCGACTCCTCGTCCTTTACTGCAAATCCGCATCAAAGACGATGGCGGAGGCATTGATCCTTCAAAGATTCGCGAAAAACTTGCCAAACGCATGGTCGACACAAGAAACAAGTCAGACCAGGAAGTCATTCAACATATCTTTGACAGTCAGTTTTCAACTCGAGAGCAGGTCACCGATATTTCGGGCCGCGGAGTCGGAATGGATGCCATCAAGGTGGCGGCAGAAGAACTGCAAGGACGTGTGTGGGTTGATTCCGAGTTGGGCAAGGGAACAACTCTTTTGATTGAAGTCCCCTATATTACTGAATTCAAGAAAGCTCAGACAAAAACCGCCGCGGCGGCTTAAAACAAAGTCCGCTGTCGTTTACGCCTTGTTATGTTTGGCGTATGCGGCTTTCAACTTATCTTCGAAAATCTTCGCCGAAAAAGGCTTCACGATATATTGGGAAACGCCCGCCAGAACGGCTTCCGTCACCTGATCCCGTTCTGACTCTGAGGTCAACAACACGAAAGGGAGATTGCTC